>DATMJH010000191.1:0-7755 GCA_035554015.1 Mycobacteriales bacterium | reverse complement strand
GTGCAGGGCTACGCCATCAGCAAGCCGCTGTCGGCCGAGCAGGTGCCGCAGTGGCTCGAGGCGCGGGTGCGCGACCTCGCCGCGTTCGACGAGCGGTGGGTCGCGGCCGCGCTCGCCTCGGCCGCCGAGAGCGGGCTGCTCGAGCTGCCGCGGGTGGCCCCGCCGGACGCCGCCACCGCCTGAGGCGGGCCGCTCCCGGTGCCGCGCGCCGTCAGCGCCGCCGCACCCCCGTCAACACGAGACCGGTCGCCGTCCGCGGCAGCCACGTCAGCGCCATGGCCGGCGCCATCCGACGCGGCCGGACGACGTGCCCGCCGTCGGACTCGACCTTGTCGAGCGTGGCGCGGGCGACGTCGTCCGGGTCGACCTCGGCGGTGAGCTGCAGGCGCATCAGGCGGCGCAGCGCGTCGATGGGCAGCGACCGGTGCAGCTCGGCGTACAGGTCGGTGCGCACGGGGCCGGGTTCGACGAGCGTCGTGTCGACTCCGGTGCCGCGCAGCTCGAGCGCGAGGCTGCCGGTGAAGTGCGACAGCCCCGCCTTGGTCGCGCAGTACGTCGCGAGGCCCGGGGCGTTCACCGTGCTGAAGCCCGACGACACGTTGACGACGTGGCCGCGGCCGCGCTGCACCATGCCCGGCAGCACCTGGCGGGTCAGCTCGATCGGCGCGTGCAGGTTGACGGCGACGACGTCGGCGACGTCGTCGGCCGGCACGTCGAGCAGCGACGCCGCGCCGTCGAGCCCGGCGTTGTTGACCAGGACGTCGACCGGACGGGCGGCCTGCTGCTCCGCCCGCGCCACCAGGCCGTCGAGCTGGGTGCGGTCGGCGAGGTCGGCCGTGAGAGCGAACCCGCCGGTCTCGCGGGCGAGCTCGGCCAGCGGGCCGGGGCTGCGGGCGACGAGCGTGACCAGCGCGCCGCGGCCGGCAGCCTCGCGCGCCAGGCATTCGCCGATGCCTCGGGAGGCACCGGTGACCAGGACGTGCGCGCGGGACAGCTGCATGGCAGACCTCTCGACGGGGGCAGGCGTCGGACGCCTGTGGTCTGCCCCGTGACGGCGGGCTCAGACCTTGCGCAGCACCGTGACGACCCGCCCGAGCACGACCGCCTCGTCACCCGGGATGGGGTCGTAAGCGGGGTTGTGCGGGAGCAGCCACACCTTGCCGCCCTGGCGCTTCCACGTCTTGACCGTGGCCTCGCCGTCGATCATGGCCGCGACGATGTCGCCGTTGTCGGCGGTCGGCTGCTGCCGGACGACGACCCAGTCGCCGTCGGTGATGGCGGCGTCGACCATCGAGTCGCCGACGACCTTGAGCAGGAACAGCGTGCCGGTGCCGACCAGCTCGCGGGGGAGCGGGAAGACGTCCTCCACCGCCTGCTCGGCCAGCACGGGGCCGCCCGCCGCGATGCGGCCGACGACGGGGACATAGGCCGGCTGGGGGTGCGCGGCTCGGGCCGCCTCGTCGTCGGCGGGCGGGGCGGGCATCTCGCCCGGCAGTCGGATGTCGACGGCGCGCGGGCGTGACTCCTCCCGGCGCAGGAAGCCCTTCTTCTGCAGCGCCTGCAGCTGGTGCGACACGCTGCTCGTGCTGGTGAGGCCGACCGCCTGGCCGATCTCGCGAATGGTGGGTGGGTAGCCGCGGCGCTCCACCGAGTCGCGGATGACCTCGAGGACCTTGCGCTGGCGCGTCGTGAGGCCGGCCGCGTCCGGCGGGCCGTCGGGCAGGTCGTGGACCTCGGCCGTGCCGGCCGCTGCCTTCGGCCGGGCCGTGCCGGCCGCTGCCTTCGGCCGGACCGTCCTGCGGGTGCTGCCGGGGGTGCCTGCGTCGCGGGCCACTGCGCCTCCTCGGGGAGCCGGCCGGGTCGGCCGGAGGTGCGCCTCGTCGGCGCGGTGATCACTGCAGGCTGGAACGTAGCGCGCGTTCGGTCACAGATCAAACACATGTTCGAACGTGTCTGGAACTTGTCGGCGGTGGATGGTTCTCTGTCGCTCAGGCGTTCGATCGAACGCGCGTTCGGGTACAGCGTAGCTGCGCCCGTCCGACACGAGGAGGCATCCGATGAGCTCCACCGCAGTCCTGGCCCCGCTGTCCCGCTCGGCGCTGTCCCGCCCCGCCGTCTCGCGCCCGGCCGTCTCCCGCCCGGCGCTGTCCCGGCCGGGGGTCTCCCGCCCGGCCCGCGGGCACGCGGGCGACTCCCGCTCGGCGCCGGTGCGCTCGCACTCCCGTGCCAGTACGGCGCGGCCTTCCGCCGCACGCCCCTGCCGGGCGGTGGGCGACGGCTCGTCGTGGCGCACCGAGGCGCCGGCCGCGGCGCGTGCCGGTGTCCGGCTCACCCGTCGCGGGCGGCTCGTCGTCGTCGCCGTGCTCGTCGGACTGCTGCTCGCCGCGTTCTCGCTCGGCCGCGTCGGTGCCGAGGGATCGACCAGCACGCAGCGCGTGACGACGTCGGTCATCACCGTGGCTCCCGGTGACACGCTCTGGGGCGTCGCGCAGCGCCTGGCGCCGGGGCAGGACCCGCGTCCGGTCGTCGACCAGATCCGCGAGCTCAACGACCTCGAGCAGGGCGGGTTGCGCGTCGGCCAGCAGTTGGTGCTGCCCGGCCCGGCCGACTGAGCCGCGCTCAACCGGCCCGGTCAGCCCGACGGTCATCCCGACCCGCGCCGGCCGACCGCGCCGCCCGACCGCGCCGGCCGACCGCGGCAGCCGACCCGGTCAGGCCGCCTGGCGGGCGGTGGAGCGCGCAGCTCGGCGGTCGACGTCGTCCGCCGTCGTTACCGCCGTCGTCCCCTCCGCGAGCACCGGCTGCGGTCGCGACGTCGGCACCGGCCGGAAGCGCTTGCCCCAGCGCAGCACCCGGCTCTCGACCAGCACCCACGACAGGTGCGCGACCAGCAGCGAGGCGGCGATGCCCACCGGCACGTACACCACCTCGGGCAGCGGGCGCAGCCAGGTGGCGAACAGGTAGTGCCACAGGTACACGGCGTAGGAGCGCTGGCCCAGCCACACCAGCACGCGCAGGTCGAAGAACCGCGCCAGCACGCTGCCCGGCGCGTCGACGAGGTACGGCACGACCTGCATCGCCGCCAGTCCCATCACGGCCGGTCCGACGACGAACTTCACCGGCCCGTTGCCCACGGCGAACAGGAAGACGCCGACGACCGCGAGGCCGGCCCAGGCGCGCGGCCCAGCCCAGCGGGCCATCCCCGCGCCGAGCGCGCGGCGCCGGTGCCAGGCCAGCGCCGCGGCCGCTCCGAGGAGCATCCCGACGGCGCGCGTGTCGGTGCCGAAGTAGATGCGGTCGCCACCTGCGCCGCCGTCCCAGTACAGGAACGGCAGGGCGGCGCTGACCGCCGCGAGGCCGAGCACGACCGCGAGCCGGGCGCGGGCCCGCAGCGCGAGCACGAGGCCGAGGAGCACGAACGGCCAGACGATGTAGAACTGCTCCTCGACCGCCAGTGACCACAGGTGCGCCAGCGGGGCCATGCCGCTGTCGAGCGCGTAGATCCAGTTGGCGCCGTAGGCCAGCGTGATGCCGAGCTGCTGGAAGGCGCCGCCCAGCTCGACGGGCGAGCCGGGCAGCGGGGTGCCCGGCGTCGCGGCGAACCAGGTGGTGTCGTGGAAGGCGAGCAGCATCGCCGTCCAGACGCCGAGCATGACGAGCAGTGCCGGCAGCAGGCGGCAGGCGCGGCGGGCGTAGAACAACGGCAGCGACACCCGACCGCGGGCACGTCGCTCGTCCAGCAGCATCGCGGTGATGAGGAAGCCGGACAGCACGAAGAAGATGTCCAGGCCGATCCAGGCGCCCGGGAAGATGCTGTCGGCACCGGTGAAGTGGTAGATCACGACCCAGCACAGCGCCAGGCCGCGGAGGCCGTCGAGCGCGGTGGACCGACCCAGCAGCGGGGCACGGCTGACCCGGCGCCCGACAGCGGCGCCGACCGGGGAGGTCACCGGAGGGGCGGTCACCACGGCTACGTGCCCGCAGCCGTCGTCACGGAACCGTCGCATGCGACATGTCACACGCGCGCGGCGATAACTACCCGTATGTCCGGTGCTCACGCGCGAGGATGTCGCTCTTGCCGCGTTGAGGGGTCAGGTGTCGCACTCGCCGGCGCCGGTCGCCCGCACGACCCACTTCCTGGAGGACCCGGTGCGTGTCAGATCTGTGACGACCATCCTCGGCACCGCGGCGCTGACCGCCCTCGCCGCCGGACTGCTGCCGCCGACGGCCGCCGCGGCGCCGGCCGCCCGCTCGGCCGTGATCGTCACCCTCGACGACGCCGGCGCGGCGCCCGCCGCGGTAGCGCGCCTCGCCGAGGGCCTGGGCGGCCAGGTCGGTCACGTCTACACCGACGCGCTGCGCGGCTTCTCGGTCGAGCTGCCGACGACGGCGCTGCCGGCGCTGCGTGCGCTGCCGGGCGTCGTTGCGGTCGAGGCGGACGGCGTCGTCCGTGCGGTGGCGACGCAGTCGCCGGTGCCGTCGTACGGCCTCGACCGGGTGGACCAGCGGGCCCTGCCGCTGTCGGGCGGGTTCACCTACGCCGACACCGGCGCCGGCGTGACCGCCTACATCATCGACACCGGGATCCGGCGCGACCACGTGGACTTCTCCGGCCGGGCCGTGTCCGGCTACGACGCCGTCACCAGCGGCGGCTCCGCGAACGACTGCAACGGCCACGGCACCCACGCCGCCGGCACCGTCGGCGGGGAGGCGCACGGCGTCGCCAAGGACGTCACGCTCGTCGCTGTGCGGGTGCTCGACTGCGGCGGCTCGGGGTCGACCTCCGGCGTCATCGCCGGCGTCGACTGGGTCGCGCGCCACCACGCCGCCGGCGAGCCCGCGGTCGCGAACATGAGCCTGGGCGGCGGCGCGTCGTCGGCGCTCGACAGCGCCGTGCGCGGTGCGATCGCCGACGGCGTCACGTTCGCCGTGGCCGCCGGCAACGACGGCGGGCTGCTGGGCGAGCTGACCGGCGCGGCCGACGCCTGCAACGGCTCGCCGTCGCGCGTCGCCGAGGCGTTGACCGTCGGCGCGAGCGACAAGAGCGACAACAAGGCCTCCTACTCAAACCGCGGCCCCTGCCTCGACCTGTTCGCGCCCGGCTCGAGCATCGTGTCGGCCTGGCACACCTCGTCGACGGCGACGTCGTCGCTGAGCGGCACGTCCATGGCGGCGCCGCACGTCGCCGGGGTCGCCGCGCAGTACCTGCAGGGCGCGCCGTCGGCGTCGCCCGCGACGGTCGGTCAGCACATCGTCAGCACGGCGACCACCGGGGCCGTGAAGAACCCCGGCAGCGGATCGCCGAACCGGCTGCTGTTCACCGCGGAGTAGCCCCCCACCAGCCGTCGCCGCGGCCCGTCCACAACCACCCGGACGGCCGCGGCGACGTCCGTTTCGCCCCGGTAAGGTCATCGACCGTGCGTGCGCGTGCCCTCGTCGGTGTGCTGGTGGTCGCCCTGGGGGTGACGGCGCTGACGGCGTGCTCCGACGACGAGCCGCCGAGCACGCTGCCGAAGATCAGCGCCAGCCCGAGCCCGAGTGAGAGTGCCGCGGGTGAGGTCCCGGAGGAGGCGCGAGAGGCGACCCCGGAGGGTGCCGCAGAGTTCGTGCGCTTCTTCTACGACCGACTGGAGGCGGCCTACGCAGGACCGGACCCTGAGCTCGTGCGCCCACTTGTCGAAACAAGTTGTGAGGCGTGCGCTCGCATTCTGCGTTCACTGGAGCGACTGCGAAAGGAACAGCTGCAAGTCGACGGCCATGTAATCGAGGTCATGGACGTCGTGACGCCAGCGTCGCAGGACTCCGACAAAGTTGTGGTCACGGCTGTCCTCCGGTTCTCGCCGTACGTCGAGCGGGACGCCCGAGGGACCGAGGTATACAGCGAGCCCGCCGCTGAACAGGTGGTGCAAGACCTTGAATTGCAGCGCCGGCGCGGCGCATGGGTTGTCACGGCGGTGGCGGAGTCTTGAAGCGCTTGATGCTTGCCATGCCCGCGGTGGTCGCTGCTGTTGTCCTGATACCCGCGTCAGCCTCTGCCGAGGAGGAGTGCCGGTCGGCTCGCGGCTGCATCAGTGGTGAGACCAAGCCCGGCGTCATCCGCGTCGGCGGCTCGAAGAGCGAGCACGTCCCCGGCCGCGACCGCGCCACGCCCGGCGGTGAGGCCAGCGGCCTCGACCGCTGGACCGTCGTCGACGAGGAGATGGCCCCGGCCTGCGGGGCGAACGCCCGCGACGGCACGGTAGCCCTCTGCCCGGCCGCCCTCTCCTGCCCGCCCGGCCAGATCCGGTACTGGGTCTGGCAGGAGGCGCGCACCTACGTCCGCGGCCCCGGCGGCACCGCTCAGCTCGAGTCGACCACCGGCTGGGAGCAGCTGAACGGCTCGTACTGCCTCGGCCCGGACGACCCGGGCGTGCCCGACTACGGCCGCGCCATCGCGCTCGTCATAGCGGGCTTCCAGGACCTGCCCCTGCCCGTCGCCGACGTCGTCGTCGCGCCGGCCCCGACGAGCCTGGTGCACGTCGCCACCGCCTTCTACGCGGGCGGCGAGCAGACCTTCACCCAGACGGTCACCCCGGTCCCGGGGGTCACGGTGACCGTCACGGCCAACCCCGTCGAGTGGACCTGGCACTGGGGCGACGGCACGACCGACACCTACGACACGCCCGGCGTGCCGCGCCGGCCCGTCGTGTCGCACGTCTACCAGGCGGCTCGCGACCACACCGCGACGGTCGACGTGAGCTGGCAGGGCTCCTTCACGATCGCCGGGTCCGCCCAGGTCATCGACATCCCCGAGCCGGCCGTGGTCTCCAGCGGCCCGGTCGTCGTGCAGGTCCGCGAAGCGCGCACCCAGCTGGTCGACAGGAGCTGAGCCCCTTCCGTCACCGTGTCGTGAGCCGAGACCCCGGAGCACGACTCCATGAGGGGCAGCGCAGCCCTCACGGCGTCACAGCAGCGAGAAGCCGACCGCCAGCGACAGGAACGACACCAGCAGCCCGGCCATGTCGGCGAACCGCTCGCCGCGCGTCGTCGACATCATCTGGCCCCACAAGCCGACGGCCATGCCGAGCGCGCCGAGCGCGATCGCGCCGAGCGGCACGTCGAACGCTGCCAGCACCAGGCCGACGGCGCCGACCACGACAGCGGCGGTGGCGAGCGTGTGGTCCAGGTCCGCGACGACGGCCGGGCGGTGGCCGGCCGGGTGAGCGGAGCGCATCCTCATGGCGACCTCATGCGATGGGTGTGCTGCTGACACAGTCCGCCGAAGATCGCCCGGCGACAAGCCCCAGAGGCGTGACCGACCGCTTCCCGGTCGACTTCCTGTCCCGCAGCAACATCATCGGGGCCGGATGATGTTGCTGCGGGACAGGAAGTGGCGCGGCCGCCGCCGGACCCCGCCGCGCGACCGGAGCAGCGTCGGCGAGGCGTCGCCCGATCGGACCTTCAGGACGCCGTCCACATGGCCGATCGCAGGAGGGAGAAGGGCCCGACGACGTGGCCTCGCACCGCCGCAGGAGGCTCCGTGGAGACGACCGCCCGCCGGGCCCTGTCCGAGCTCATCGACCAGCTGCTCGTCCCCGGCGCCTCGGAGCCGGTCGCCGTCGTCGTGCCGGCGCAGGCCCCGCCGGCGAGCCCGTTCGTCGAGCCGGTCGCAGTCCAGTCGTCCGGGACGCGCCCCGACGCCGAGCAGCCGGCGGCCGCGCAGCAGCCCGCGCAGCCGCCCGCCGCCGACGAGCCCGCCTCGTGGAGCCCCCAGCA
>DATMJH010000190.1:0-6529 GCA_035554015.1 Mycobacteriales bacterium | reverse complement strand
GTGTACGACCCGTTCGTCGGGCGGTGCTACGAGCCGTGGGTGTTCGGCACGTACGCGGGCGGGCAGTCGGTGCTGGTCGGCACGCCGTCGGGCGTCACGCTCGCACCCGAAGGCGGTGCGCACCAGAGCATCACGACGCCGTCGATCGGCCTCGAGACCCCCGGCGTGACGGCGTACGAGCCGGCCTTCGCGGTCGAGGTCGAGTGGTGCCTGCTCGACGCGCTCTCCCGGCTCGGCCGGCCGGACGGCGAGTCGGCCTACCTGCGCCTGTCGACCCGTCCGGTCGACCAGGCGCTCGCCGCCCTGCCGGACGACGACGACCGGCGAGAGCAGCGCCGCCGCGACGTCCTCGCCGGCGGCTACCGGCTGCGCACCGCCGACGGCGAGCCCGACCTCACCATCGCCGTCGTCGGAGCGCTGGTGCCCGAGGCGCTCGCCGCAGCTGACCGCCTCGGCGGGCTCGGGATCTCGGCCGACGTCGTCGTCGTCACCTCGTACGACCGGCTGTGGCGCGCGCTGCAGTCGCGGCGCGGCCTGCTGCGCGGGCCGGCGCACAGCGTCGACGAGTCGGTGCTCGACCGGGTGTTCCGCCGCGCACCGCTGCTGACGCTGCTCGACGGCCACCCGCACACGCTGGCCTTCCTGGGCGCCGCGACGGGCACGCCGGTCACCTGTCTCGGTGTGCAGCAGTTCGGCCAGGCCGGCGACCTGAGCGACGTGTACCGGCACCACGGGCTCGACGCCGAGTCGGTCGTGGGCGCGGCACTCGACCTGCTCGACGCCTGAGCAGCCGCCGCCCAGTCAGCCTCGCCTGTGCGATCGCTAGGTTGCGCGGGTGTCCTGCCGCATCACCGAGCTCGTGCTGGACTGCCACGACCCGGCAACGCTGTCGGCGTGGTGGTGCTCGGTCCTCGACTGGGTCGAGCTGGGCCGCGACACCGACGACTCGATCGAGATCGGCCCACCCGAGGGCTTCGGAGGGCCCGTACCGACGCTCGTCTTCAACCGCACGGACGACCCGCGACGCGGCAAGCTCCCGCTGCACCTCGACGTCAACGCCACCGACCGCGACCAGGACGCCGAGCTGGAACGGCTGCTCGAGCTCGGTGCCCGCCGCGCCGACGTCGGCCAGCACGAGGACGTGAGCTGGTACGTGCTGGCCGACCCCGAGGGCAACGAGTTCTGCCTGCTGCGCCGGCGGGTCGACCCGCTCTGACCTACCGGGCCTGCTCGATCGCCTCGGCGCACTGCACGAGGCCGTACTCGCGCATGTACTCGAGGTCGGCGGAGGTCTCCGGCAGCTCCTGCGCCAACCGCAGCAGGGTGGCGCTGTCCTCAGCCTCGGCCGCCGCGCTCAGCTGCGCCGCGTAGCCCTTGGCGGCCTGCACGTCGGCCTCGAGCGGCGTCAGCAGCTTCTCGCGCAGCTCGGCCTGGTCCTCCTCCGGCGGCGTCAGCGCTCGCACCTCGGTGACCGTCCGCTGCAGCAGCTCGACCACCGAGTCGGTGTACTCCGGCACCTCGGCCACGGACGTCGGCGCGGTCAGCGCCTCGACGTCGTCGTTGGCCTGCGCGCAGACCTCCTCGGCCTGGGCGACGTAGTCGGCCCGGCGTTCCTCGAGCGACGGGCCGCCGTTCCCGCCGTCGTCGCTGCAGGCGGGCAGCAGGAGCAGCAGCGGCAGGACGGCGAGTCGGCGCACGCCGCCCATCCTGTCAGGGACGGCGACCCAGCACCCAGCACGCCACGGCGGCGGCCGCCGCGACGTTCAGCGAGTCGACGCCGGCCGCCATCGGGATGCGCACCCTCTCGTCGCTGGCCGCCATCGCCGCCTCGGTGAGACCAGGCCCCTCGGCGCCCAGCACGAGCGCCGCCCGGTCGTCGTCGGCCAGCGCGACGTCGTCGAGCCGGGTCGCGCGGACGTCGGGGGTCAGCGCGAGCACCCGGTAGCCGGCCTCGCGCAGGTCGGCCAGATCCTCCGGCCACCGCGACAGGTACGCGTACGGCACCGCGAACACCTGCCCCATCGACACCCGCACCGCGCGCCGGTACAGCGGGTCGCACGACCGCGGGCCGAGCAGCACGGCGTCCATGCCGAGGCCGGCAGCCGACCGGAAGACCGCCCCGAGGTTGGTGTGGTTCGTGACCTCCTCCATGACGACGACGCGTCGCGCCCGCGCCAGCACGTCCTGCGGCGACGGCACCGGCAGCCGGCCGAACGACGCCAGCACGCCGCGGTGCACGTGGAAGCCGGTCACGGCCTGCAGCACGTCGTAGGAGGCCACGTGCACCGGGCAGCCGAGCGCGAGCAGCGCCGGGGTGAGCTCGGCGTACCGCTGCGGCGAGACGAGCAGCGAGCGCGGCGGGAAGCCCGCGGCGGCCGCCCGCGCGACCACCTTCTCCCCCTCCGCGATGAAGAACCCCGCCGCGGGCTCGTGCCGCATCCGCCGGGCCGCGTCGGTGAGCCCGACGTAGTCCGCCACGCGCGGGTCGGCAGGGTCGACGACGTCCGCGGGGCTCATCTGCGACCGCTAGCATCGGCGACCGACCGGCGCGCTCGGCGCCCGCCCCGCGACCCCCCACGGAGGACTGGCATGGCCGACCTCGGCGAGACCTCGCAGGCCCACACCGCGCACAAGCACAAGACGTCGTCCTGGATCACCGTGCTGGTCCTCATCGCCTCGTCGATCGTGCTCGCCTTCGCGTTCATCCTGAAGTCCATCCCGCTGGCCGTCGTCGGCGGTCTGCTCGGGATCGCGGGCATCGTCATGGGCGTCGTCGGCGGCATCCTGGACGACGCCCACTAGGTCGCCGCGACAACCCGCCGCGACAACCCGCCGCGACAACCCGCCGCGGCAGGGCGCCCGGCAGCCCGGCGTCGGCGCGCGCCGTCGGCCCGACGTCTCACGGGCGCCGGCCCGACGTCTCACGGCCCGCCCGACCGCTCACCGCCGGCCCGACCACTCAGCGCCGGGCGGCGGCCCACCGCCGCATCGCGTCGATGCGGTCCTGCACCTGCTGCGCCGTCGCGACGGCGGTCGGGGGCCCGCCGCACTCCGTGCGCAGCTGGGCGTGGATGGCGCCGTGCGGCAGGCCGGTGCGGTGGTGCCACGCGCCGACCAGGCCGTTGAGCTCCTTGCGCAGGCCCTGCAGCACCTCGAAGGCCGAGCGCTCGCGCGGCGCGGCGGCCGGCTTCGGGGCCGCCGCCACCTGCGTCGCCTGCCGCTTGGCGAGCAGCGCCCGCACCTGGTCGGGCTCGAGCAGCCCGGGCAGCCCCAGGTACTCCAGCTCGTCCTCGCTGCCCACGCCGGCGCCCGTGCCGTACTCCCCGCCGTCGTAGATGACGCGGTCGAGATGCGCGCTGGCCTGCAGCGCCGTGAACGCCGGCTCGTCGTCGGTGTCCTCGTCCTGCTCCCGGTTGGCCGCCGCGAGCAGCTCGTCGGCGAGGAACTGCTCCTTCGCCGGCCCGTCGAGCGCGTGGTCGCGCGACTTCTCGACCTCGGCGGCCAGCTGCAGCAGCGTCGGCACCGACGGCAGGAACACCGACGCCGTCTCGCCCGGCCGCCTGGCACGCACGAACCGGCCGATGGCCTGCGCGAAGTACAGCGGCGTCTGCACCGACGTCGCGTAGACGCCGACCGCGAGCCGCGGGATGTCGACGCCCTCCGACACCATCCGCACCGCCACCAGCCAGCGGTCGTCGCTCTCGTCGAACGACGCGATGCGCGTCGACGCCGTCGGGTCGTCGGAGAGCACGACGACCGGCGCTGCGCCGGTGATGCGCTGCAGCAGCGCGGCGTAGGCCTTGGCCGCCTTGTGGTCGGACGCGATGACCATCGCGCCCGCGTCCGGCATGCCGCCCGCGCGCACCTGGGAGAGCCGCCGGTCGGCGGCCTGCAGCACAGCGGGCATCCAGTCGCCCGCCGGGTCGAGCGCGGTGCGCCAGGCCGCCGCCGTCTGGTCGGCGGTGAGCGGCTCGCCGAGGGTGGCCGTGACCTCCTCACCGACGCGGGTGCGCCAGGTCGTCGTCCCGCTGTAGGCGAGGAACAGCACCGGCCGCACGACGCCGTCGCGCAGCGCCTCGCCGTAGCCGTAGGCGCAGTCGGCGGCGCTGCGGGTGATGCCGTCGCCGCCGCGCTCGTAGCGCACGAACGGGATGGCGGCGGTGTCGCTGCGGAACGGCGTGCCGGTCAGGCACAGCCGGCGCGCGGCCGGCTCGAACGCCTCGCGGACGGCGTCGCCCCACGACAGCGCGTCGCCGGCGTGGTGCACCTCGTCGAGCACCACGAGCGTGCGCCGCCGGTTGGTGCGCGCGCGGTGCAGCGCCGGGTGCGCGGCGACCTGCGCGTAGGTGACGACGACGCCGACGTAGTCGGCGCTGTGCGCGCCGGCGGCGTTGCGGAAGGTCGGGTCGAGCGGGATGCCGACCCGCGCCGCGGCCAGCGCCCACTGCGTCTTGAGGTGCTCGGTCGGGGCGACGACGGTGACGGCCTGGACGGTGCCGGACGACAGCAGCTCGGCGGCCACCCGCAGCGCGAACGTCGTCTTGCCGGCGCCGGGCGTGGCCACGGCCGTGAAGTCCTGCGGGTGGGTGCGGAGGTACTGCACCAGGGCGGCGCGTTGCCACGCGCGCAGCGGTGCACGCACCGGCTCACCGGTCGGCGCGGCGGAGGGGGCGACGGTCACGCAGCTCTCTTCGTCGGGACGTGCGGGGGCGCGCGACCGCAGCGGATCCGGCCCGGGCAGGCCGTCCGGCGAGGCGGTCGCGGAGAGGTGCCGACACTAGGCGAGCCGCCCGCGGCGGCGGGCGGCAGACACGCCGGGTCGCGCGACGTCGACGTGCCGTCATCGGTCCGGCGGTCGCGGCAGGCACCATGGGCGGGTGAGCGACCTGCGGCGAGCCCTCGAGGAGCACGGCTGGCTGGTGGTCGACAGCCCGGACGGCGCGGCGTCCACCGTCGGGCTGACGGCGCGCGGCCTGCCCGAGCTGGTGGTGCTCGGCCTGCCCTCCGACGTCGGCGGCGCGCTGCTGCGCGAGCTGGCCGAGCGCCTGCTCGACGGGGACCTGGCCGCGGACGACGTCGCCGACGGCGACCCCGTGGAGGGCCTGCTCGAGGGCCGGCCGCCGGTGCTGCTCACCGTGCCGCGCGACCTGCCGAGCCCGGCCGCCGAGGTCTACGGCACGGTGCGCCTGCGGCAGCTCGTGTGGCCCGACGCCGACGGCCGCATGCCGTGGGACGACGGCTTCGCCCATCCGGATCTGCAGCCGCTGCTCGGCGACCCCCCAGTCGGGCCGGTGGCGCTGGACCCGGACGCGGACCCGTGGCCGCTGCCCGAGGACCCGCACCTGCAGGTGCTGTCCAGCCGCGCCGTCGTCGAGCAGGACGCGCCGGTGCTCGTCGTCGAACGCACGCCGACCGGCGACCTGCACTTCCTGGACGGCGTCTCCGACTTCTTCCCGGCGCGCGCGGTCGTCGAGTGCCTGCACGAGGCGCTCGAACGCGACCGCAGCCTGCTCGAGCCGGTGCGGCGCCTGGCCGACGGGACGGCCGCCGTGCGCGACGCCGCCGGCGGGGTCTGGGAGGTCGAGACCGGGTAGCGCGCGGCTACGCGGTGACGAAGTCGATGAGCATCTCGACCGACCGCAGCAGCGGCACCTCCAGGTCGGCGTAGGAGTCCACCGCCGCCAGCACCCTTCGCCAGCCCTCCCACGGCTCGCCCCACCCGAGCGCCGCGCAGACGCCCTCCTTCCACGGCCGCCCGGGTGGTATCCATGGCCACGCGGCGATGCCCACCGACGACGGCTTCACCGCCTGCCACACGTCGACGTACGGGTGGCCGGTGACGAGCACGTGCGGTGATCGCAGCTGCGCGACGACGCGGCTCTCCTTGCTGCCCTCGACGAGGTGGTCGACGAGCACCCCGAGCCGGCGGCCGGGTGCCGGGGCGAAGGACCGCACGAGCGACGGCAGCTCGTCGACGCCACCGAGCGGCTCGACGACGACGCCCTCCACCCGCAGGTCGTCACCCCACACGCGCTCCACGAGCTCGGCGTCGTGGGTGCCCTCCACCCACAGCCGGCTCCCCCGCGCGACCCGGGCGGGCACGCCGTCGACCGCGACCGACCCCGACGCGGTGTGGGTGCGGGCGGCGGGCGTGGCGGCGACGGGGCGGGTCAGTGTGACCGGCTGCCCGTCGAGCAGGAAGCCCGCCGGCGCGAGCGGGAAGACCCGCACCCTGCCGTGCCGGTCCTCCAGGCTCACCCGCTCCTTGTCGCACGCGATGACCGCGCCGCAGAAGCCGGTGGCCGCCTCCTCGACGACGAGGCCGGCGTCGGCCGGGTGCTGCTCGACGCGGCGGCGCGGGCGCCGCAGCTCGGCGAGGACGTCGTCGCTGTACTGCCGGGACCGCATGCCGCCCGACCGTAGGGGTGGAGGGTCTCGTGCGGTTGCCGGCGCGCCGCGACCCGACGGGAGGGCTCCCGTCGGCTCCCGGGGGGTGGCGACCCGACGGGAGCCCTCCCGTCGGGTCGCG
>DATMJH010000189.1:0-2051 GCA_035554015.1 Mycobacteriales bacterium | reverse complement strand
GTTCGGCCCAGAGCTGGTCGGCATGGCGACCGGGGACGCGTCGGTCAACCCCGACGCCCCGATCGTCTGCTGCACCGCCGAGGTGCTCGCGAACAAGGCGCTGCGCGAGGGCGACGGCTCCGACGTCGGCGTCGCCGTGCTGGACGAGTTCCACTACTACGCCGATCCCGACCGCGGCTGGGCCTGGCAGGTACCGCTGCTGGAGATGACCGGCACCCAGTTCCTGCTCATGAGCGCCACGCTCGGCGACGTCGACTGGCTGCGCGAGGACCTCGAGCGGCGCTCGCAGCGACCCGCGGCGCTGGTGACGAGCGTCGAGCGGCCGGTGCCGCTGTCGTTCAGCTACGCCATGACGCCGGTGCACGAGACGCTGACCGAGCTGCTCGAGACGCACCAGGCGCCGGTGTACGTCGTGCACCCGACGCAGGCCGGCGCCGTCGAGCAGGCGCAGGCGCTGATGAGCGTCAACGTCTGCAGCCGCGAGGAGAAGGACGCCATCGCCGACGCGATCGGCGACTTCCGCTTTCCCGCCGGCTTCGGGCGCACCCTGTCGCGCCTGGTGCGGCACGGCATCGGCGTCCACCACGCCGGGATGCTGCCGCGCTACCGGCGCCTGGTCGAGCAGCTCACCCAGGCCGGGCTGATGAAGGTCGTCTGCGGCACCGACACGCTCGGCGTCGGCATCAACGTCCCGATCCGCACCGTGCTGATCACGGCTCTGGCCAAGTACGACGGCGTGGCGACCCGGCACCTGCGCGCCCGGGAGTTCCACCAGCTCGCCGGGCGCGCGGGTCGGGCCGGCTACGACGTCGCCGGCACCGTCGTCGTGCAGGCGCCCGAGCACGACATCGCCAACGCCAAGGCGCTGGCGAAGATCGGCGACGACCCGAAGAAGCGCCGCTCCTACAGCCGCAAGAAGCCGCCCGAGGGGTCGGTGAACTGGAGCGACAAGACCTTCGAGCGGCTCGTGGCCGCCGAGCCGGAGCGGCTCACCTCGCAGTTCCGCGTGACGTCGTCGATGCTGCTGCAGCTGATGGCCCGGCCGGGCGACCCGTTCGTGCACGCCCGTCGGCTGCTGCTCGACAACCACGACGACCGGACGGCTCGGCGACGGCACGTCCGGCGGGCGATCGCCCTGTTCCGGGCGCTCGAGGCCTCCGGCGTCGTCGAGCGCCTGCCGGAGCCGGACGCCGACGGGCGGCGGGTCCGGCTCACCGTCGACCTGCGGCCGGACTTCGCGCTCGACCAGCCGCTCGCGCCGTTCGCGCTCGCGGCGCTCGACCTGCTCGACCGGGAGGCGCCGACCTACGCCCTCGACGTGCTGTCCGTCTTCGAGGCGACCCTCGACGACCCCCGGCAGGTGCTGCGGGCGCAGATGTCCAAGGCCAAGGGCGAGGTCGTCGCCGAGCTGAAGATGCAGGGCGTCGAGTACGAGGAGCGGATGGAGCGGCTCGAGGAGGTCAGCTGGCCGAAGCCCCTGGCCGACCTGCTGTTCCCGATGTTCGAGACGTACGCGCAGAGCCAGCCGTGGGTGCGCGACTTCGAGCTGTCGCCGAAGTCGGTGGCGCGCGACCTGTCCGAGCGGCACATGACGTTCGTCGAGTTCGTCGGCTTCTACGGCCTCGCCCGTAGCGAGGGGCTCGTGCTGCGCTACCTCGCCGACTCCTACAAGGTGCTCAAGCGCACCGTGCCCGAGGACGCCCGCACCGAGGAGGTCGAGGACCTCGTCGAGTGGCTGGGCGAGCTGGTCCGCCAGGTCGACTCGAGCCTGCTGGACGAGTGGGAGGCGATGCGGGCCGGCGCGGACGCGCCGCAGGAGGGCCCGGTCGAGGTCGACCGGCCGCGCCCGGTGACCGCCAACCGCCGCGCCTTCGGCGTGCTGGTCCGCAACGTGCTCTTCCGGCGGGTCGAGCTGGTGGCGCTGCGCCGCTGGATCGACCTCGGCGAGCTGGACCCAGAGCTCGGCGAGGAGGGCTGGCGCGAGGGCGTGGAGGCCTACTTCGCCGAGCACGACGAGGTCGGCACAGGTCCGGACGCCCGCGGCCCGCAGA
>DATMJH010000188.1:0-3349 GCA_035554015.1 Mycobacteriales bacterium | reverse complement strand
CTCCTCGACCCGCGCGGTCGCGCCGCGCTGGTCGACCGTGTCGACGACGCCGCCCGGGATGGCCAGCGCGGACGAGATCGTGGGCGGGTCCCCGACGACGACGAAGCGGTAGGGCGGTCGCAGGGCGACGTCGTCGACGACGATGCCGTCGTCACCGTCCCGCAGCCAGGTCGACGCCACGACCCGGACCGCTCGGTCGTCACCGTCCTCGCCGGTGCCCTCGAGCTGAACGGCCTCCGCGCCGGCGTCGCGCAGCTCCTGCAGCGCGTCGATCAGGACGTCGGCGGACACGACGCGGTCCGGGTCGCGCAGCGTGAGGACGACACCCGGCCCCTCGGCCGGGACCGTCCCGGCGAGCACGCCCAGCACCTGGGCGCGCCGGCGGGCCTCCTCGATCGCGGCCTCGGTGCTGTCGGTGCCGCTGGTGAGCCGGTCACGAGCGGCGGCCAGGTCGGCGATCTCGCCACGCAGCCGGTCGTTCCGGTTGGCCAGCTCGTCGAGGATCTGGACGAGGTCCTCCTGGCGCGCCCCGGTCAGCGGTGCGTCGCTCTGCGTCGAGCGCACCTGCACGGCCGCGGCGAAGCCGAGCAGCGCCAGCAGGGCGGCGACGAGCAGGTCCACGCCGCGCACCCGGGGTCGGAGCACTCGCCACAGCCGATCACGGCGCCGCGGGCGGCCGTCGCGGTCGTCGTCGCCGTTCATGACCCGAACACGTGCCGCCGGATGGCAGCGGCGTTGCTGAAGATGCGGATGCCCAGCACGACGACCACACCGGTCGACAGCTGACCGCCGACGCCGAGCTGGTCACCGAGGAAGACGACGAGAGCGGCGACGAGGACGTTGCTCACGAAGGAGATGACGAACACCCGCTCGTCGAAGATCCCGTCGAGCTGGGCGCGCACGGCGCCGAAGACCGCGTCGAGCGCCGCCACCACCGCGATCGGCAGGTAGGGCTGCAGCGCCGCCGGCACGGTCGGCTCCAGCACGAGCCCCAGGGCGACCCCGAGCGCGAGGGCCAGCGCGGGGATCACGGCGGCTCCGGCAGCCGGACGGCGCGCAGCTGCGGCTCGGTGGCGCCGGTCAGCGCCAGTCGCTCGGCGCGGCGCAGCTCGGAGGTGATGCCGCTGATGCTGGTGAGGGTGTCGAGGTAGCGCCCGGCACGGCCGTCGGCGAAGCCGACCTCGAGGTCGGCCGGCCGCCCGATCGCCTCGATGCGGTACGGGGGGCTCACCGGGCGGAAGTCGACCAGCACCGCCTCACCGGCGCTGCGGATCGCGGACCGGGCCGACAGCCGGACGCCGTTCACGGCGATCGCCTCGGCGCCGGCGCCCCACAACCCGTTGACGACCTCCTGCAGGTCGCGGTCGAGCACCCGGCCGTCGAGCGGCGTGCCGCCGCGCAGGACGGCGTCCTGCTCGGTCGGCGCGTCCAGCGGGGCGTCGTCCACGGTGAGGACGACGCCCGGTCCGACGACGGCCGCCGTGCCGGCGGCCACCTCGAGCGCACCCACCTGCTCGGCCAGGCGTTGACCCGCGACGTCGGCGTCGAGCGCGGCGTCGCGCAGGGCGGTGACCTCGGACCGCAGCTCGGCGGCACGACCGCTGAGCTGGTCGCTCAGCGCATCGCGCTCGGCGACCTCCGTGGCGAGCTGCTCGCGCAGCCCGGCGTTGCCCTCGGCGCGCTCGCGCACCTGGGCGACGGCGGTGCCGGTGAGCAGGCCGAGCAGGACGAGCACCAGCGCGCCGGTGAGGCGGGCAGCCGGTCGAGCGGGCGGGGGTGGTGCGCCGCTGGAGTCGATGGTGGTGCCGGCCTTGCGCGCCGCCCGCTCGGCATAGGCCTCGTCGAGGGTGTTGCTCATGACGTCGACGAGCAGCGACATCGACCCGTCGACCCGCCGCGGCGGCGCGTCGGTGCGACCGGGGGACGTGCTCACGGCGCCATCCTGCCTCAGTGCGGGTCCTGACCGGCGCGCTCGACGACCTCGGCCCACCGGGACAGCAGTCCGGTCGCCGCGGCGGCGGTGGGTCCCTCCGCCCACAGGTGCGTCACGGCCGATGCCGGGTCGGGAAGCACCAGGACCCAGCTGCCGTCGGGCTCGACGACGCGCACGCCGTCCGTGGTGTCGATCTCGCGGTCGCTCGCGGCCTCGAGGACCGTGCGCATGATCCGTCCCTTCACCGCCCACGGCGTCGGGACGGCGCGCCGGACCACGTTCGCGTGCGGGATGCGCGCATCGATCTGCGAGAGCGTCAGCCGCGTGCGCGCGACGAGGCCGAGCAGCCGGACGAACGCCGCGATGCCGTCGATGGCCGGCGAGAACTCCGGCACGACGAAGCCACCGCGGCCGTCGCCGGCGAACAGCACCTCCGGTCGGGTGGCGGCGAGCGTGAGATCGTGCGCGGACGTCGACGTCCAGAGCACGTCGGTGCCGTGGAACCCGGCCACCTGCGCCGCGATGCGCGTGGTCGTGACCGGCAGGGCGACGACCCCCCGGTGCCGCTCTGCCGCCACGAGGTCGAGCAGCACGAGCAGCGCCCGGTCGTCGTGGACGAGCCGGCCGTGCTCGTCCACGACGGCGATGCGCTCGCCCACACTGTCGAAGCGCACGCCGAAGGCCGCGCCGGAGCTGGAGACGAGGTCCCCGAGCCGCTCGAGCCGCCGCAGGTGCTCGGCCAGCGACCCCGAAGCCGCCTCGCCGCTCAACCTGTTGTCGACGGTGAGCACGTCCACGTCCAGATGTCCCAGCAACGACGGGAGCGTGAGGGCCGCAGAACCGCCGGCGGCGTCGAGGACGACCTTGAGGCCGGCCTCTGCCACGCCCGACACGTCGACGCTGCGCAGCAGCTCGCGGGTGTAGGTGTCCACCACGCGAGCCGGGAAGGACAGCTCGGCGATCTCGCCCGGGAACGCACGGCGGAACTCCTGCCGGCTGAGCACCCGCTCGAGCCGACGCTGCGCTCCGGGCGAGAGGTCAGCACCGCTGGCGTCCAGGAAGACGATGTCGACCGACTGCGGGTCGCCAGGGGTGGTCCGCACGACCACGCCCCCGACCGCATCGGTCGTCGAGGTCGCGAACCGCGCGACCGGCACGGGGGTGACCTCGAGGTCGCGCACGTCGATCGCGCTGGCGGTGAGCGCGGCGATCATGGCCCGCACCAGCGCTCGGGACGCCCGCGAGGCGTCGCGCGCGGTCGTGACGACGCTGCCCTTCTCGAGCGTCGTGGCGTACGCCGAGGCCAGCCGGACGACCACCTCCGGCGTGATCTCGACGTTCACCAGGCCCGAGACGCCCCGCGGGCCGAACAGGGCGCTGGTGCCGCGGCTCTCCCAGATGACGCTCGTGTTGACC
>DATMJH010000187.1:0-2947 GCA_035554015.1 Mycobacteriales bacterium | reverse complement strand
CGGTGTCGACGGCGCGCGCGACGACGCCGCGCACGTCCACCCGCTCGGCGGCGAGCTCGGCGACACCGGCGTCGAGCCGGCTGATCTCGAGCAGGTCGCCGAGCAGCGCCTCGAACCGGTCCAGCTGGGTGACCAGCAGCTCCGAGCTGCGGCGCAGCGCCGGGATGAGCTGCTCGCGGGAGGCGTAGAGGACGTCGGCGGCCATCCGCACCGTCGTCAGCGGGGTGCGCAGCTCGTGGCTGACGTCGGAGGTGAAGCGCCGCTGCAGCGCTCCGAACTCCTCCAGCTGGCGGATCTGGCTCTGGATGCTGCCGGCCATCTCGTTGTAGGACTCGGCGAGCCGGGCCACCTCGTCGTCGCCGCGCACGGGCATCCGCTCGTCGAGGTGCCCCTCCGCGAACCGTTCGGCGACCTCGGCGGCCTCCCGCACGGGCCGCACCACCTGCCGGCTGACCAGGCTCGCGATTCCCGCCAGCAGCAGGATCAGCACGAGCCCGCCGACGATCAGCGTGCTCTGCACGAGCCCGAGCGTGCGCTGCTCGGAGTCGAGCGGGAACAGCAGGTAGAACTCCAGGTCGCGGGCCGCCGTGCGGACCGGCTGGCCGATGACGAGTGTCGGGATCTCGACACCGCCCTCGGTGACCGTCCAGTACTTGCGCGCCAGCGCTCCCCGCGCGACCCGCTCCCGCAGGTCCGGCGGCACGTCCTCGACCGTGCCCGCGGCGATCTCGCCGTCGCCGTCCCGGCGGCCGGTGGCGAGCACCGCGCGGAACTCCCCCGCGGACGGCGAGCCGGGCCGGGTCGAGACGCTGGTGTTCGTCAACCGGTCGAGCGCGTTGTTGAAGTCGCCCTGGGCGCCCTCGCGCTCGGGGTCGACGCCGGCGAGCTCGCGCTCGAGCAGCGCGCGGGCGGCCTCGGCCTGGACCAGGACGTCCGTCTCCTTGCCCTGCAGGATCCGCCCGGCGATCTGGGTCTGCAGGACCAGGCCCAGCACCACGACCACCGCGGTCGACAGTGCCAGCGTGCTCACGACCACGCGGACCTGCAGCGACCGCCGCCAAACGGCCTCCAGCGTGACCCGCAGCTCGACCGACAGCTGCCGGCCCTGGTGTACCGCCCGGCGGGCGCGGTGCGCGACGGGGATCTCGGCCAGCCGGGCGCGCAGGCGCCTCACGGCCGCCACCTCATGGCGGGCCGGCCTTGTACCCCACGCCGCGGACCGTCAGCACCACCTCCGGGTGCTCCGGGTCGCGCTCGACCTTGGACCGCAGCCGCTGCACGTGCACGTTCACCAACCGGGTGTCGGCGGCGTGCCGGTAGCCCCACACCTGTTCCAGCAGCACCTCGCGGGTGAACACCTGGCGCGGCTTGCGGGCGAGCGCGACGAGCAGGTCGAACTCCAGCGGTGTGAGCGCGATCGGGGCGCCGTCGCGGGTGACCTGGTGCGCCGGCACGTCGATCGTGACGTCCCCGATCGACAGCTGCTCGGCGGGCTCGGACTCGGTGCGCCGCACCCGCGCCCGGATGCGGGCGACGAGCTCCTTGGGCTTGAACGGCTTGACGACGTAGTCGTCCGCGCCGGACTCCAGGCCGAGCACGACGTCGACGGTGTCGCTCTTGGCGGTGAGCATGACGATCGGGACGCCGGACTCGGAGCGGATCGCGCGGCAGACGTCGATGCCGTTCATGCCGGGAAGCATGAGGTCGAGCAGGACGACGTCGGGACGCAGCTCGCGCACGGCCGGCAGCGCGCGGGTGCCGTCGCCGACGACCGCGGTGTCGAAACCCTCCCCGCGCAGGACGATGGTGAGCATCTCCGCCAGGGCCGGGTCGTCGTCGACCACCAGCACGCGCGACTTCATGCTCGCAGCATCCCACCCCGCCGGTGAGCGACGGGTGGGGGCACCGCCCCCCTTTCCGCTGCCCGCCTTCGACGCCCGGCTCGGCCTCCTCCTCCGGTCACGGCGCCGAGGCGCTCGTCCACCCGAGGAGCTGAGCGGCGAGGGCGTCCGCGTCCACCGTCCCCGCGCCGTCGACCACCCGCCATGGCGAGAGCCAGGACCCGGCCGCGAGCTGCGCGTACACCGCGTCCGTGCGCTCCTGCAGCGCCGCGTCGGCCTCGTAGGCGTCGCGGGCCCGCGACGCGTCGGCGCGCTCCCGCCCGGCCGCCCGCGCCGCCGCCACCTCGCGGGGCACGGCCAGCAGCAGCTGGACGTCCGGTACCGGGATCGCGAACCGCTCGATCTCGATCTGGTGCACCCATCCGACGAACCCGTCCGCCACGCCCTCGTGCCGGCGGGCCGCGCCGTAGGCCGCGTTGGAGGCGACGTAGCGGTCGACGAGGACGACCTCGTGGGCCGCCAGGGCCGCGCGCAGCTCCGGTGCGGCCGCGCGGCGGTCCAGCGCGAACAGCACCGCCATGCCGTGCACGGAATCGGCGACGTCGCCGAGCCGCCCGTAGAGGGCGTCGCGGGCGAGCTCGGCGTGCACGTCGTCGTCGTAACGGGGGAACGCGAACCGGGCCACCCGCGCGCCGCGGGCGAGCCAGGCGGCGCACAGCCCGTCGGACAGCGTCCGCTTACCCGCGCCGTCCAGCCCCTCGACGACGATCAACCGGCCCACCCGGGCACGGTAGCCGCCGGACGGAGTACCGGTCAGTACCGGTAGTGCTCGGGCTTGTACGGGCCCTCGACGTCCACCCCGATGTACTCGGCCTGGTCCTTGGTCAGCTTGGTCAGCTCCCCGCCCAGGGCCTGCACGTGGATCCGCGCGACCTTCTCGTCGAGGATCTTGGGCAGCCGGTAGACGTCCTTGTTGTACTCCTCGTGCCTGGTGAACAGCTCCACCTGCGCGATCACCTGGTTCGCGAAGCTGTTGCTCATCACGAACGACGGGTGCCCGGTGGCGTTGCCCAGGTTCATCAGCCGCCCCTCGGACAGCACGATGA
>DATMJH010000186.1:0-6069 GCA_035554015.1 Mycobacteriales bacterium | reverse complement strand
GAGCAGGGCTGGTCGTTCGCCGGCCTCGGTGCTCAGGACCAGCCGCGGCTTCCCGGCGACGGCGTCGGGCGACACCGGGCGGCGCGGCAGCGCGTCGTCGGCCGACGCCACCTTGCTGCGCACCCGGAACATGCCGGTGTCGAGGTCGTCGACCGTCTCGAAGCGCACGCCGACCCGGCCGGCGAACGACCAGCCCTGCTCGACGGCGTGCTCCTCGACCATCGACGCGAGCTCCTTGCGCAGCGCGGCGTCGTAGGGGAGCAGCCGCTCGCTGTCGCTCTGGCCGAGCTCGACGACGTACTCGTTCGGCACGAAGACCCGGCCGGCGCCGACGACGGCCCGCTTGTCGGACGCCTCGCGCTGCAGGGCCGCTGCGACCTCGACCGGCTGGACGTGCGAGCGGAAGACGCGCGCGAAGCCGCCCTCCACCAGGCCTTCGAGCTTGCGCTCGAAGCGCTGCAGCACACCCACGATGTCGGCCCCTTCCCCGGACCGCGTGATCGTATCCGTGGGGCGCTCACGGCCGGGACGCCGTCGCCGCTGGTGCTAGCCTCGACCGGTCGCTCGGGCGAGTGGCGGAATGGCAGACGCGCACGGTTCAGGTCCGTGTGTCCGAAAGGACGTGGGGGTTCAACTCCCCCCTCGCCCACCCGCTCCACCCTCCGGTCCGTCCGTCGGCACGAGGAGGTCCCGGTGCACGACGCCGCTCCCGGTCCGCTCGTGCTCGTCGGCTTCGACGACTCGCCCGCCGGCCGGGCCGCGCTGGCCACCGCGGCCGACCTGGCCGGCCGCATGTCGGGCCGGCTCGAGGTCCTGCACGCCGTCCCGCCGGTGACCCCGATGGCCGCGCCGAGCGGTCTCATGGGGGACGGCTTCGCCGTCCCGCCGCCGGCCGACGCCGAGCAGCAGCGAGCGGCCACCGCCTCCGCGCTGTCGACCGTCGTCGGCGGGGTGCTCGCAGGGTGCACGGTCCCGTGGACGTTCGAGGTGGTCGACGGCGACGCCGTCACGGTGCTGGAGGAGCACGCCGCCGACGCCTACCTGGTCGTGGTCGGTACCCGGCACGCCGGCATCGGCACCGCGCTCGACCGGCTGCTGACCGGGTCGACGTCGCGGGCCCTTCAGAAGCGGTGCCCCCGACCGGTGCTCGTGGTGCCGGAGCCGCACCACCACTGACGGCACCGGACCCGGACCACCCCCGACGCCGGTGTCGCCTGCTCGCACGAGCCTCGACCGCTGTGGTCGGACGGGCCTAGCGTGACCACGTGCCGCCTGCCGAGAGGTCGGAGCGAGCCGCGGACGACCGAGGGCTCGCGGCCGACGAGCGGGACCGCGCGGCCGACGAGCGGGACCGCGCGGCCGATGAGCGGGACCGCGTGGCGGACGAGCGGGACCGCGTGGCGGACGAGCGCGAGCACCGGCTCGACGAGCGGGAGCGGGCGGTGCAGGAGCGCCATCGGCGGCTCGTCGCCTCCTCCAGCGAGGCCGCCGAGCAGGCGCGCGAGGCGATCCGGTCCAGCCACGCCCTGCTCGACCGGTCCTGGACGCGGCTCGACCGTGACCAGGCGCGGTCGCGACGAGGGGACGCCGCCGCCCGCCGGAACCAAGCCGAGATCGACCGCGAGGTCAGGCTCAGCGAGCACCGCGAGAGGGACGACGACTCGCGCTGACTCCCGGAGGCCACTGCGCGACGACTCGCCGCTGCCGTGGCGCGCGCAGGGATTTCCCTGTGGCCGGCGAACCGGACCGGCATGCGCACCAGCCGCCCGCTCCGCCTGGCCGCGGCCCTCGCCGCCGCCGGTCTGCTCGCCGCCGCCGGCGCCGTCTCCGCGCAGGTCGCCGCGGACGACGCCCCGGCGCCGGGTGCCGTCTTCGAGCCGGCCCCGGCCTCGCAGCCGCGCTACGGGACGAAGGACCCGGCAGCCGACCCGACCGTGCAGCGCACGGTGGTGGCGGCGGTCGACGGGGTCGGCCTCTACGTCGAGACGTGGCTGCCGGCGGAGAAGGACGGCGTCGCGCCACCCGAGCGGGTCCCCACCATCCTGATCATGACGCCGTACGTATCGCAGGGCGTCAAGCGGTACACCGGTGCCCGCAACGACGTCATCGCCTACTTCACCGAGCGCGGCTACGCCGTCGCCCAGGCCCACGTCCGGGGCACCGGTGAGTCGGGCGGATGCCTCGAGCAGACCGCGGCTCACCAGATCGACGACGGGGCTCGCATCGTCGAGTACCTCGGCCGCGACGCCGCCTGGTCCGACGGCAACGTCGGCATGTACGGCATCAGCTACGACGGCGAGACGCAGATCAGCACCGCCGGGCTCGGCGACCCCGAGCGCACGAAGTACCTCAAGGCGATCGTCCCGGTGGCGAGCGTCTCCGGCCAGTACGAGTACTCCTTCGCCGACGGCGTGCCGTACGCCGGGCAGGCACTGCTGTCCAACGCCGCCTACCTGGCGCTCACCAGCGCGGTGCCCGGCACGACGACGACACCGGTCCAGATGGCGCAGAAGGCGACCTGCCAGCCGGAGGTCATGGCCAGCTCGGCGAACGTCACCGGCGACATGACGCCGTACTGGGCGGCGCGCGAGTACCGGCCGGGCGCCGATCGCATCACGGCGGCGACGCTGTACGTGCACGGGCTGGCCGACTTCAACGTCCAGCCGATCGCCGCCGCCGGCTTCCTCGACCGCATCCCGGCGGCCACCCCGCGCAAGGCGCTGCTCGGCGTGTGGGCGCACAACTTCCCCGACTCCCACCCCACGGTGGCGCCGGAGTGGGCCCGTGCCGACTGGCTGCCGATGGTCACCGCCTGGTACGACCGCTACCTCAAGGGCCTCGACACCGGCGTCGAGAGCTGGCCGACCATCCAGGTGCAGGGCAGCGACGGCGCCTGGCGGGCCGAGCCGGAGTGGCCGGGCACCGGCGGCCCGGTGGGGCAGCTCGCGCTGGGCCCCGGCGGGGCGCTCGGCGTCACCGAGCCCTCCGGCAGCTCGACCTTCACCGAGGGGGTGCCGCGCGCCAGCCTCCCCGGCGACCGCGTCGTCCTGCGCACCCCGCCGCTCGAGCAGCGGCTGCACCTCACCGGCCAGCCGGTGCTCGACCTGTGGGTCACCACCGACCGGCCGGACGGGCACGTCGCCGCGCAGATCACGGCGCTCGGTCCGGACGGCTCGCCGCTGCGGCACGCCGGCAGCAGCGGCCAGGTGCACGCGACGTGGGGCTTCCGCTCCCTGCAGCACCTCGAGCCCGTCACCGAGAACTGGTTCCGGCAGAGCGCCGGGACGCTGCCGCCGGTCGGGACGCCGCTGCACGTGCCGGTCCGCTTCCAGCCCACCGACCTCGTCGTCCCCGCCGGCGGGCGGTTGGAGGTCGTCGTCGCGGGCTCGCTCGCCTACACCCGCACCGGGACGCCGAGCGGCACGGCGGCGCGCATCACCGTGCTGCACGACTGCGAGCACCCGAGCGCGCTGCGCTTCCTGCTGGCCTCGCCTGACGCCCCGGCGCTCGAGGTGCGTGAGGTCGGCCAGCAGGGCGAGCTGACCCCGCCGGAGCCGGCCGTGCGCGAGGTGGACGGCGGCGGCCTGGCCACCGCGCCGGTGTGCGGGGACGGCCCGGTGCGGCTGGACGCCTTCCGGCCGACCCGCGACCTGATCGGGAGCGGCTCGGGTCCGGCCGGGCCCGCGGCCGAGATCGCTCGCAGCTCCCGCCCGGACCGCGAGGCACCGGGCCGCCCGTCCCGGCCGCGGCCCTAGGACATCCGCCTGGAGATGATCACCGTCACTGAGCCGGCACTCCCCGGGTGATCAACAGGAACGCCACGCCGGGAGCCGCGAGGGCCGGTCGGCGTGACGTCCCTGGTGATCATGGTGAGGCCGCGGGCACGCCGGGGGTCACGCCGGCTGCAGCGCCGGCTCGCGCACCGGGGACCCCGAAGCAGGCTCGGTCGGCGCGACCGGCTCGGCCGGACCCTCCACGTGCACGTGCGGCAGCAGCCGGTCGAGCCAGCGCGGCAGCGCCCAGGCGCGGTCGCCGAGCAGTTGCATCACCGCGGGCACGAGCAGCATCCGGACGACGGTCGCGTCGACGAGGATCGCGGTCGCGAGCCCCACGCCGATGACCTTGAGGAACACCTGGTCGCTCGGCACGAAGGCCCCGAAGACCACGACCATGATCGCGGCCGCCGCGGTGATGACCCGGCCGGTGCCGGCCAGCCCCGCGACCGCGGCGCCGCGGCTGTCGCGGGTGCGGCTCCACGCCTCCCGCACGCCGGACAGCAGGAACACCTCGTAGTCCATCGACAGCCCGAACAGCACCGCGAACATCAGCACCGGCACGAATGCCGGCAGCGGCGTCGGGGTGTCGATGCCGAGCAGCTGCCCGGCCCACCCGCCCTCGAGCACGAGCGCGACGACGCCGTACGCGGCCGCGATCGAGACCAGGTTGAGCACGGCCGCCTTGACCGCGACGGCCGGGCTGCGGAACACCGCGAGCAGCAGCAGGAACGACAGCCCGACCACGCCGGCGACCAGCAGCGGCAGCCGGCCGGCGACGTCGTCGGTCTGGTCGAGCGCCATCGCCGTCCAGCCGCCGACGTGGACGGCGTCGCCGCCGGCGTCGCGCAGCGCGGCGACGAGCTGCTCGGTCGCCGGGTCCTGCGGTGACGTGGTCGGGACGACGGTGAGCAGCGCCGTCGTGCCGTCGGGCGCGACCACCGGCTCGCCGACCTGCGCGACGCCGGGCAGCGACTCCGCGGCCCTCGCGACCGCTGCCAGCGAGGCCGATCCGTCCGGCGTGACGACGAGCAGCGGTCCGGGGGCGCCGGCACCGAACGCGTCGACCGTCAGGTCGTAGGCCTCCCGCGCCGAGGTGCCGGCCGGGTCGTTGCCGCTGTCCGGGAAGCCGAAGCGCAGACCGGTCAGCGGCGCGGCGAGGACGGCGAGCACCGCGGCACCCGCGAGCAGCGCGACGACGGGGCGCCGTTGCACCGCCAGCGCCCAGCGCTCCCAGCCGCCGGGGCGGCCGGCGCGGGCCGGGCGGGTCCGGAGCAGTCGCCACCGGTCGACCCGGGTGCCGAGCATGCCGAGCAGCGCGGGCAGCAGGGTGAGCGCGGCGAGCACCACCACCGTCACCGCGATCATCGTCGCGACCGCGGCGCCGGTCATGTACGACAGGCCCATCGCGGCCAGGCCGAGCAGGCTGATGACGACCGTCCCGCCGGCCACGAGCACCGCACGCCCGGCCGTGTCCATGGTGCGGACGACGGCGTCGGCCGGTGCGAGGCCGCGGGCCAGCTGCTCGCGGTAGCGGGTGACCAGCAGCAGCACGTAGTCGATGCCGACCCCGATGCCCATCATCGCGGCCAGCGACGTCGCCCACTCGGGGACGCCGAGCACCGCGGTGAGCAGCCCGATCAGCGCCGTCGAGGCCACCAGGCCCAGCACGGCCACGGCGATCGGGAGCCCGGCGGCCACCACGGTGCCGAAGGTGAGCAGCAGGACGACAGCCGCGGCCAGCAGCCCGATCCCCTCCGACCCGATCTCGCCCTGCTCCGCGATCGCGGGCACCTGACCGCCGAGCGCGACCTGCAGGCCCGGCCGCTCGGCGTCCGCCGCGATCTCGAGCAGCGCCCGGGCCTCCTCGACCTCGACCTGCTCCGCGACGGCGGCGTCCAGCCGCACGGAGCCGAGGCCGGTGCGGCCGTCGGCGCTCACCGAGCCGCCCGGCTCCCACGGCGTCGTCGTCGAGAGGACGCCGGGCCGGTCGCCCAGCTCGGCGACCAGCCGCTCGACGTCGGCCCGAGCCGCTTCGACGCCGGCGTCCGCCCGCACGACGACGTCGACGGCGACGCCGCCCTGGGCCGGGAACCGCTCGGTCAGCAGGGCGGCTGCGGCGGCGCTGTCGGAGCCCTGCGCGGTGTAGTCGGCCTCGAACTCGCCGGACAGCTGGTTCGCCAAGCCGAGCAGCGCGACGACGGCGAGCAGCCAGCCGGCGACGACGAGCCGGCGGCGCCGGACGGCGACCGCAGCGAGGCGGCCGAGGGGGCCGGGACGGGGGAGGGACATCGGG
>DATMJH010000185.1:0-4274 GCA_035554015.1 Mycobacteriales bacterium | reverse complement strand
GCACACCCAGCCCTGCCGACAGCAGGTCGCCGAGCACCGACGGCCCGGAGGCGTTGGCCGGGAAGTAGCCGAACCAGCCCGGCGACTGCCAGTGCGTGATGCCCGGCAGCACCACCTCGTCGACGTCGCGCAGCACTGCGGCGAACGGCTCCGGGTGCTCCGGCGGGTGCGGCGGCAGGGCGGCGCGGACGTCGCCGGGCTCGACCTTCGACAGCACCGGCAGCCGCTCCACCCGCTCCATGTAGTCCGCCACCCAGTCGACGAGCTCGCGGCCGTGCCGGCGGAACTCGTCGGGCGTCATGTGGAAGCTCTCGCGCTCCCGCGGCTGGTCAGCCACCGGTGACGAACAGCCCGCCGTCGTCCGGCGGCGCGTCGGAGCCGGCCGACTCGCGCCAGCCCTCGGGCAGCGACACCGGCTTGGGCCCCTGCGAGTGACCGCGGGGCAGCGCGTCGTGGCCCAGCGGCAGCGTCACCGATCGGTCGAGCCGGTCGAGCAGCGCGTCGAGCTCCGCCAAGGACGACGCCATGGACAGCGAGCGGCGCATCTCGCCGCCGGCGGCGTAGCCGGTCAGGTACCAGCCGGTGTGCTTGCGGAAGTCGCGCACCGCCCACGCCTCGTCGCCCTTGTGCTCCACGAGCAGCCGCGCGTGCCGCTTCATGATGTCGACGACCTCGCCGAGCGACGGCGGCGGCTGCACCGGGCGAGCGGCGAACGCGTCGGCGAGATCGCGGAACAGCCACGGCCGGCCGAGGCACCCGCGGCCGACGACGACGCCGTCGCAGCCGGTCTCGCGCATCATCCGCAGCGCGTCGTCGGCCCGCCAGACGTCACCGTTGCCGAGCACCGGCACGGTCGTCACCGTCTGCTTGAGCCGCGCGATCGCCGGCCAGTCGGCGCGCCCGCTGTAGAGCTGCTCGGCGGTGCGCGCGTGCAGCGCGACCGCGGCGGCGCCGGCGTCCTCCGCCGCGCGAGCCGCCTCGAGGTAGGTGAGCGTCTGCTCGTCGACCCCCTTGCGCATCTTGACCGTCACCGGCACGGCGCCGGCCGAGCGCACCGCCGCGGCGACGATCGCGCCGACCAGCCGCGGCCGCACCGTGACCGCCGCTCCCCCGCCGCGCCGGGTGACCTTCGGCGACGGGCACCCCATGTTGAGGTCGACGTGGTCGATGCCGCGCTCGGCCACCATCCGGGCGACGGCGGCCCCGACGACGGCAGGGTCGGTGCCGTACAGCTGCAGGCTCCGCACCGGCTCGTCGTCGGCGAAGGTCGCCAGCCGGTGCGTGGTCGCGTCGTCCTGCAAAAGCCCGCGCGCCGACACCATCTCGCTGACGTAGAGCCCGGCGCCGAACGAGCGGCACAGCCGGCGGAAGGCCGGGTTGGTGACGCCCGCCATCGGCGCGAGGACGACCGGCGGGTCGACGACGAGCGGCCCGATCTTCAGCTCCCGCGAGCTCACCGCCACAGCGCGGTCACCTCCACGTCGAGCCGGGCCAGCAGCGCGCGCAGCAGCGGCAGCGACAGCCCGATGACGTTCGAGGGGTCGCCGTCGATGCCGTCGACGAACGGCGCCGACCGGCCGTCGAGCGTGAAGGCGCCGGCCACGTGCAGCGGCTCCCCGGTGGCCACGTACGCCTGCACCTCGGCGTCGGTCGGGCGGCCGAAGCGCACCTCGGTGGCGGCGACATCGGCGACCGAGCGGTCGTGCGCGACGTCGACGACGCAGTGCCCGGTCATGAGCGTGCCGGTGCGGCCGCGCATCCGGTCCCAGCGCCGCACCGCCTCGTCCGCCGATGCCGGCTTGCCGAGCACGTCGCCGTCGAGCACCAGCATCGAGTCGCAGCCCACGACGACCTCGTCGGCCGACAGCCGCCCCGCGACGGCGGTGGCCTTGCGCTCGGCCAGCACGCGCACCATGCCGGCCGGGTCGTCGGACCGGACGTCGTCCTCGTCGACGCCGCTCACGACGACCCGCGGGTCGAAGCCGGCGTCGCGCAGCAGGCGCAGCCGGGCGGGCGACGCGGAGGCGAGCACGAGCGGGCGGGACGGCACGGACGACCATGCTAGGGACCGCACGGTCACCCGGACGGGTTCGCGCCGCCACCCGAAGGTGTTGTCAACCACTCGGCGGGACCGGCCGAGAACGGTTCCATGGAGCGGGCGGACCCTGTCCTCGTGCAGCTGTTCGAGCGGTACCGCACGGCCTACGCCCTCACCAGAGGCGGCCGCTCGGACCTCGCAGCGGTCGACGCCGTGCTCCAGGCCCGTGTGGCGCTGTTCGAGCACCTGGTGGCCACGGGATGGGACGCGCCGGAGGCAGTACGCCGCCAGATCGCCGTCGACGCGCTGCTGCTCGAGCAGCCGCCGTCGGCACTCGCCGGCTGAGGCCAGAAACCGGTCATCCCGGGCAGGAGACCCGGCGGGGGCGTCGAAGTCCCCCGCATGCGCCGTTCTGCGATCGCTGCCGCTGCCACCGCTGTCGCCCTGCTCGGTCCTGCCGCGCCCGCGCTGGCCCACCCGACCGTCGCGCTCGACCCGACGCTGCCGTTCGACGTCACCTACTCGTCGACCGACAACGTCGAGCACCTGGGCCGCTTCCCCGAGCACGTCGGGACCGCCGGAGGGCGCACCTCCACCGACGGCAAGCTCTTCTACCTGACCGACCCCCGCGGCGTGTACATCTACGACACGAGCAAGCCGGCGGACCCGAAGCTGCTGGGCTCCCTGCCGCTGTACCAGACCACGACCGGTGTCGCGCTCGCGCAGGAGGACCCCGACACCGACGGCGAGATCCTGCTCGTCGACGCCGCGACCACCCCGGCCTCGACGTCGTCGCAGCTGCGTGTCGTCGACGTCTCGGACCCGACCAAGCCCCGGCTGGCAGGCAGCGCTGCGGTCACCGACCACACCTGGAACTGCGTCAGCGACGTCCTCGACGACGGCAGTGTGGACACCTGCGCCTACGCGTACGGCCGCACCGGCCACATCGTCGACCTGCGCGACCCGAGCAAGCCGACCAAGGTCGCCGACTGGCGCAAGGCCGTCGGCTACACGCCCTACACGCACGACCTCACCGAGATCCGTCCCGGCCTGGTCATGACGGCCGGCGCCAGCGCGGTGCTGCTCGACACCAGCGACCCGGAGACCCCGGTCAAGCTGGCCGAGATCGGTGACCCGAGCCGGTTCTCGACCCTCGGCTACCACTCGGTGGAGTGGGCGCGCGGCGGTGCCGACCACTTCGTCATCCTCGGCACCGAGATCGCGCCCGGCGCAGTGCCCGGCGCGCCGAAGAACACGGCGGGCAGCGACTGCGAGGGCGAGGAGTCGGTCATCGAGACCTGGGACGCCCGCGAGGTCAAGGAGGCGCTCGAGGTCTACGAGGTCACCGGCGACGTCGCGGTCTTCGACGGCGTCGAGTTCACCAAGGTCGACGCGTACTCGGCGTCCGGTCGCGGCCTGTTCGTCGACGGCAAGGCCGCGGCGTCGCAGCTGTACTGCGCGCACTGGATGGAGCCACACCCGGACTTCCACAACGGCGGCCTGCTCGCGGTGGCCTACTACAACCGCGGCACGCGCTTCGTCCAGGTCGACGACAAGGGCAAGATGAGCGAGATCGGCTGGATGACGCCGGCCGAGGGCTACACCGGCTCGCCGCAGTGGATCAGCGGCGAGATCGTCTACGCGATGGACTACCGGCGGGGCCTGGAGGTGTTGCGGCTCAAGCCGGCACCGGCGACCAAGGTCGTCAAGCGCTCCACCGACGTGATCGCCCCGGCGTCGACCTTCGAGCTGCCGCCGGTGGACCCGATGACGCGCGAGATCGTCATCGGCGGCTCGGTGCTGCTCCTGCTGCTGCTGGGCGCCGTGGAGCGCATCGCCCGGCGGCGCGCAGCGGTGCGCACCGCCTGACCGCCGCTCTGCTGAGCGGCGCTGCGACGAGGGCCGGGGTGCGGGGGCGCCCCCGGCCCTGTCGCGTCGTCAGGCCGCGACAGGAGTGAGCGCGGCGAGCACGCCGCGCAGGACGTCTCGCTCGTCGCGCAGCTGCTGCCGCACGCGCGGGGAGTCGGTGTGCCGGATCTCGCTGGACAGGTTGCCCAGCCGGGTCTCCAGCAGCCCCCGCAGGGCGGTGCACTGGGTGGTGTCGAGCTCGAGCAGCATGGCGGCCTCCTCGGGTGCTCCCTCAGCGTGCGCCCGAGGTGGCCGGCCGGTCCAGCGCCGGCCCGCTGCGAGGGCTTGTCACGGCGCGTGCCCAGGTGCACTCTGCGCCGAGACGAGG
>DATMJH010000184.1:0-5966 GCA_035554015.1 Mycobacteriales bacterium | reverse complement strand
CCTCGAGCACCTCGCGGGCCGCGGCGGCGCGTCGTTCTTCCTGGCCTTCCGCGCGCGGGTGGTCGGCGGCACGCTCGCCGCCGCCGACGACGCGCAGGACGCCGCGTTCTTCGCGCTCGACACCCTGCCGGACCTCGCCTTCGAGAGCACCCGCGCGGCGGTCGCGGACCTCTAGCGGCGCAGCCGGCGCAGCACCGCGAGCAGCAGGACGAGGCCCGCGAGGAGCGGCGCGACGCGCTTGAGCACCGGTGCCCCGGCCGTGCCGAGCAGGTCGATGGCCTCGGCCGGCGGACGGGGCTGCACGGCACGCGGCGGCGCCGGGTCGGCGACCGTCTCGGGCGTGCCGAGGTCGGTCGCCGTGACCGCGGACGGCGGCTCCGGCTCGGGCGTCCCGGAGAGGATCGCCTCGCTCAGGCAGGCGGCGAACTGGTCGACGAGCTTGGCACTGACGTCGGCCAGCACGCCGCGCCCGAACTGCGCCGGCTTGCCGGTGACGGACAGGTCGGTGTCGACCTCGACATCGGTGCTGCCGCCCCTGTCGAGCAGCCGGCACGTGATGGTGGCCTTGGCCGTGCCGGTGCCGCGGGTCTCCTTGCCGCTGCCTTCGATGACGGCGACCCTCGCGTCCTCGTCGAGCGACACGAACCGGGCCGTGCCGCCGTAGGTGAGGTTGATCGGCCCGACCTTCACCTTGACGGTGCCCTCGAACGTGTCGCCGTCGCGGCTGGTCAGCGTGGCGCCCGGCATGCAGGGAGCGATGCGCTCGACGTCGAGCAGCACCGTCCAGGCCTGCGCGGCGGGCACCGGCACCGTGAACCGGTTCTCGAGCTTCATGCGGTCTCCCGGGGGTGGAGGGCGGAGAGGTCGGCGGGGGTGTCGACGTCGAAGGCTGAACCGTCGCACGGCACGTGCGTGACCTGCTCGGGGTGCGCCCGCAGCCAGCCGCGCGCGCCGGTGTCGCCGCTGGCTGTGGCCGCGACGTCCGCCCACACCTCGCGCGACAGCAGGACGGGGTTGCGCGGCTGGCCGTCGTAGGTGGCGACCGCCGCCGGGCCGTCGGTGCGCGCGAGCGCCCGCACGGCGCCGGGCTGCACGAGCGGCTGGTCGACGAGGGCCACGACGCACGCGGTCGCAGCCGTGTCGGCGAGGGCGGCGAGGCCCGCCCGCAGCGACGCCCCCATGCCCTCGGCCCAGTCGTGGGCGACGACGACGTCGGCGTCGCGGACGTGCGGGCGGACGTCGCCCGCGGCGGCTCCGAGCACCACGAGGACCGGGTCGCAGCCGCCGTCGCGCAGCAGCCGGACGCCGCGCCGGACGAGCAGCTCGCCGTCGAGCTCGACGAGCGCCTTGGGACCGCCGAAGCGCCGTCCGGCGCCGGCGGCGAGGAGGAGTCCGGCGACCGTCATGTCGTCAGCGCCCCGACCCCGGGGACGTCGCGGTGGATGTCGCCGTCCACCGCGCCGAGCGGCCGGCCGGTGCCGCCCCAGCGCACCTGCACGAGCTCGGCGGCGATGGACACGGCGGTCTCCTCGGCTGTCCGCGCACCGATGTCCAGACCGATGGGCGAGTGCAGGCGGTCGAGCTGCAGCTGCGGCACGCCGGCCTCGCGCAGGCGGCGCAGGCGGTCGTCGTGGGTGCGCCGGCTGCCCATCGCGCCGACGTACCCGGCCGGCGACGGGAGGGCGACCTGCAGCAGCGGCACGTCGAACTTCGGGTCGTGCGTGAGCACGCACATGACGGTGCGCGCGTCGACGCGGTCGGCTGCCAGCTCGTCGGCCAGGTACCGGTGCGGCCACGCGCACACGACCTCGTGCGCCTCGGGGAAGCGCTTGGGAGTCGCGAACACCGGTCGCGCGTCGCAGACGGTGACCCGGTAGCCGAGGAAGACGCCGACCCGCGAGACCGCCGCGGCGAAGTCCGTCGCGCCGAACACGAGCATGCGCGGCGGCGGGGTGAACGCCTGCACGAGCACCGCGACGTCGTCGATGCGCCGCTCGCCGCGGGCGCCGTAGTGGCGCACGCCGGTCTGTCCGGCGGCGAGCATGCCGCGCGCGTCGTCGACCACCGCGACGTCCAAGCCCTCGGTGCCCAGCGAGCCGTCGTGCGACGCGGCTGTGACCACCACCCGCGCGCCGCGCCGCGCCGGCCCGGACAGCACCGTCGCCAGCGCCACGGGCTCGTCGACGTCCACCCTGTCGAGCACGCGGACGAGCAGCGCGGCGTCGGCCTCGGCGACGAGGACGTCGAGGACGCCGCCGCAGGTCAGCCCGACGGCGAAGGCGTCGTCGTCGCTGATGCCGTAGGTCTCCAGCGCCGCCTCTCCGTCGGCGAGCACCTGCTGCGCCGACTCGTACACCGCGCCCTCGACGCAGCCGCCGGAGATGCTGCCGACCGCCTCGCCGTCGACGGTGACCGCCATCGTGGCGCCGACCGGACGCGGCGAGCTGCCGCGCACCCCGACGACGGTGGCGAGGGCGAACCGGCCGCCGCTGTCGCACAACCGGCGCAGCTCGGTGGCGACGTCACGCACGGGCCACCTCCGGGACGGCTCTCGCCCGGCCGAGCACGACCTCGGCGAGGTGCTCGAGCGCCGCGAGGCTGTGCCCCTCGACGAAGTCGTCGACGTGCGGCAGCGCGGCTGCCATGCCGGCCGCGACGGGCGCGAAGCCGGGCGCGGCCTTGCGCGGGTTGGCCCACACGACGCGGTGTGCGAGCCGCTGCAGCCGCGCCACCTGCTCGCCGAGCAGTGTCGCGTCGCCGCGCTCCCAGCCGTCGGACAGCACGACGACGACGGCGCCGCGCGCGGTGCCGCGCTGCCCCCAGCGGTCCAGGAACTCCTTGAGGAGCACGCCGAGCCGCGTCCCCCCGCCCGCGTCCGGCAGCGCCTGCGCGACGGCGCCCATCGCGGCGTCGGGGTCACGCAAGGCGAGCTCGCGGGTCAGCCGGGTGAGCCTGGTGCCGAGCGCGAAGACCTCGGTCGGGACGCGCCCGCGGTGCGCCGCCGCGTGGGCGAAGCGCAGCAGCGCATCGGCGTAGGCGTCCATCGAGCCGCTGACGTCGACGAGCAGCACGACGCGCCGCGTGCGGGTCGTCGGGCGGCGGTGCGCGAGCAGCGCCGGCTCGCCACCGGCCGCCAGCATGGCACGGAGGGTGCGCGCCGGGTCGACAGGACCGCGCGACGACGGACCGCGGCGGCGGCTGCGCCGTGGCTCCCCCGGCAGGCGCATCGCGGCGAGCAGCCGGCGCAGCTCGTCGCGCTGCTCGGCGGTGAGCGTCGCGACGTCGCGGTGGCGCAGCTGCTCCACGTCGCTGGCCGCGGCACGCGCCGACGCCGCGGCGCCCTCGCCGCCCTCGTCGCGACCGCCCTCGCCGGCGACGAGCTGCAGGCCCGGGCGCCCGACGCGCGGCCGCCGCACCACGGCCTGCGGACGGTCGCCGAAGTAGGCGTCGAACACGGCGGCGTGCCGGTCGAGGTCCTCGCGGCTCGAGCACAGGGTCAGCCGGGTCGCCCAGTACGCGTCGTGCCGACGGACCGGGTCGAGCTCCGACAGCGCCTGCACCGCGGCGTGCACGCGCTCGGGCGTGGCCGCCACGCCCGAGCGCGTGCACGCCGCGGTGCAGGCGCTCGGGCGTGGCGGCCACGCCGGCCGCGCGCAGCGTCGCGGCCAGCCCGACGACGGAGTCGACCGCGTCGTAGGGCTCAGGCACCTGCCACCGCCCGGGCGAGCAGGGCGCCGACGTCGGCGCGCTGGGCGTGCTGCTGGTCCTCGCGGTACTTCAGCACCGCGCCGAGAGTGGCGGTCGCGTTGTCGGCGTCGAGCCGCTCGGCGCCCAGCGCCACCAGGGCGGCCGCCCAGTCGAGGGTCTCGGCGACGCCGGGCGGCTTGAGCAGGTCCTCGTCGCGCAGCAGCTGGGCCGCCGCGGCGACCTGGCGGGCCAGCGCCTCCGACGCCTCCGGCACGCGCCGCCGCACGATGGCGACCTCGCGCTCCAGGTCGGGGTGCTCGACCCAGTGGTAGAGGCAGCGGCGCTTGAGGGCGTCGTGCACCTCGCGGGTGCGGTTGCTCGTCACGACCACGACCGGCGGAACCTCGGCGCGGACGGTCCCGAGCTCGGGGACCGTGACCGTGTAGTCGGACAGCACCTCGAGCAGGAACGCCTCGAACTCGTCGTCGGCGCGGTCCACCTCGTCGACCAGCAGCACCGACGGCGACGTCTCCAGCGCGGCGAGCAGCGGGCGGCTGAGCAGGAACCGGCGGCTGTAGACCTCGGCCTCCAGCCGCTCGACGTCGTCGGCGGCACCCGCGGTCTCGGCCGCGCGCAGGTGCATGAGCTGGCGCGGGAAGTCCCAGTCGTACAGCGCCTGGCTGGCGTCGATCCCCTCGTAGCACTGCAGCCGCAGCAGCGGCGCGCCGAGCAGGTCGGCCAGCGCGTGCGCGAGCGCCGTCTTGCCCACACCTGCCTCGCCCTCGAGGAACAGCGGCCGCGGCAGGGCGAGCGCGAGGTAGGCCGCGGTGGCGACACCGGTGTCGGCGAGGTAGCCGTGCTCGCCCAGCCGGCGCGCCAGCGCGGCGGGGTCTGCGACTCCCTCCGGGAGGAGTCCCCGCCGCGCCGGCGCCTGGTCGCTCAGGAGGCGACCCCGGCCGCCGCTCGCACCGCGCGCGCCGTCAGGACGCGGGCCAGGTGCTGGCGGTAGTCCGCCTTGCCGTTGAGGTCCGACGGCGGCGAGGTGCCGTCGGCGGCCGACTGCGCCGCCGACCGGATGGCGCCGTCCTCGGCCGACGCGCCGGCGAGGGCCTGCTCGACGGCGGTGGCACGCACCGGGGTGGACCCCATGTTGGTCAGCCCGACGCGCGCCTCGGCGATGGAGCCGCCGTCGCGCCGGACCGCCGCGGCGACGCCGACGATCGCCCACGCCTGGGCGACGCGGTTGAACTTCTCGTAGCGCACGCCCCACGTGCCCTCGAGCTTGGGGATGCGGACCTCGACGAGCAGCTCGTCGGGCGACAGCGCCGTCTCGAGGTAGTCGCGGAAGAAGTCCGACGCGGCGATGGTGCGCCGGCCGCCAGGGCCCTCCGCCACGAAGGAGGCGTCGAGAGCGAGCGCGACGGCCGCGAGGTCGCCGGCCGGGTCGGCGTGCGCCAGCGCGCCGCCGAAGGTGCCGCGGTGGCGCACCGCCGGGTCGGCGACCGTCGCGGTCGCCTCGGCGACCAGCGCGGCATGCTGGCGCACGAGCGGGTTCTGGACGACGTCGGAGTGCCGCGTCATCGCGCCGATGACGAGCTCGCCGCCGTCCTCGCGCACGCCGTGCAGCTCCTCGACCTTGCGCAGGTCGACGAGCAGCGACGGGTAGGCCAGCCGCAGCCGCAGCACCGGGATGAGGCTCTGCCCGCCGGCCAGGACCTTGGCGTCCTCGCCGCCCTCCGACAGCGCGCTGACCGCGGCCGACAGGCTGTCCGGCGCGACGTACTCGAACTCGGCGGGGATCACGCGCCACCTCCAGGCAGTCCGGTCGAGCTGGCGGCACCGGCGGTCGCGTTCGTCTGCGCGCCGCCGTAGGCGACGGTGCCGGTGGGTTGGCGTGGTGTCCCGTCGTCGCCGTGCAGGTGCCGCCACACGCGCTCGGGCGTCGCCGGCATGAGCACGTCGTTCACGCCCCAGGGCCGCAGCGCGTCGACGATCGCGTTCATCACCGCGGGCGTGCTGGCGATGGTGCCGGCCTCGCCGACGCCCTTGACGCCGAGCGGGTTGCTCGTCGCGGGCGTCTCGCTGCGGCCGGTGTGGAAGTGCGGCAGGTCGACGGCGCTGGGGACGAGGTAGTCGACCATAGACCCGGTGACGAGGTTGCCGGCCTCGTCGTAGACGGCCTCCTCGTAGAGCGCCTGCGCGATGCCCTGCGCGAGCCCGCCGTGCACCTGGCCCTCGACGATGACCGGGTTGACCACCTTGCCGATGTCGTCGACGCA
>DATMJH010000183.1:0-6924 GCA_035554015.1 Mycobacteriales bacterium | reverse complement strand
ACCCGACGCTGTTCGCCGCAGACCGGTTCGCTCCGCGATGAGGCGGTCCGTGGTGGCGGCGGGCGCGGCACCCCATGCCGGTGACGCGGCCAGTGCGAGAGCGGTGAACGCGCCCGCCGCCACCACGGACCGCCTCATCGCGGAGCGAACCGGTCTGCGGCGAACAGCGTCGGGTCGACGTGCACGCCACGGTCGGCGAGCGTGTCCAGCACCCGCGGACGGAGACCGGTCGACTTCAGCGTGCCCTGGTACCGGCCGCGCGCGTCCAGGCCCATGGCGTAGTCGAACAGGAAGACGTCCTGCATGGTGATGACGTCGCCCTCCATGCCGATCACCTCACTGATCGCGACGATGCGGCGTGATCCGTCCTTCAACCGGGCCTGCTGCACGATGAGGTCGACTGCGCTGCTCACCTGCTCGCGGATCGCTCGTACCGGCAGATCCACGCCGGCCATGAGAACCATGGTCTCGAGGCGCGCGAGGCCGTCGCGGGGAGTGTTGGCGTGCACCGTCGACAGGGAGCCGTCGTGACCGGTGTTCATCGCCTGCAGCATGTCCAGCGCGGCGCCGTCGCGGACCTCGCCGACGACGATGCGATCGGGCCGCATGCGCAGTGAGTTGCGCACGAGGTCCCGGATGGTGACCGCCCCGCGTCCCTCGATGTTCGGGGGGCGCGACTCCAGCCGGAGGACGTGCTCCTGGTGGAGCTGCAGCTCGGCGGCGTCCTCGATCGTGACGATGCGCTCGTCCCCCGGAATGGCCGACGACAGCACGTTCAGCGTCGTCGTCTTGCCGGAGCCGGTACCACCGCTCACCAGGATGTTGAGCCGTCCCCGCACGCAGGCTTCCAGGAAGCCCCACGTCGGCGTGGTCAGGGTGCCGAAGGAGATCAGGTCGTCGGCCTGGAAGGGGTCGGCGGCGAACTTGCGGATGGTCAGCGTCGAGCCGTCCAGCGCGATCGGGGGCACGACGGCATTGACCCGGCTGCCGTCTGGCAGGCGTGCGTCGACCATGGGGCTCGCCTCGTCGACGCGTCGGCCGACCCGGGCGACGATCTTCTCGATCGTCCGGCGGAGGTGCGCCTCGTCAGCGAACGTGGCGGGGCTGAGCTGCAGTCGACCGGACTGCTCCACGTAGATCGACCCGGCCCCGTTCACCATCACCTCGGTGACGTCGGGGTCGCGCAGCAGCGGCTCCAGCGGCCCGTAGCCGAGGATGTCGTCGGCTACTTCCTGCGTGATGCGCGCCCGGTCGGCGTTGGACAGCGGTGTCTGCTGCGCGTCGACGACCGTCTGCAGTGTCTGGCGCACGCGCTGCTCGAGCTCGCTCTGCGCCATGTGCGGGTCGTACAGGCTCGGACCGAGGCTGGCGAGCAGCTCGCCGTGCACGCTGCGCTTGACCTCCGCGAACGGGTCCTTGCGTGTTGACGACCGCCTGGTGGGGCCGGCGCTGTCCGCGGACCCCGAGTCGGCGGGGACGGCCTCCGCGGGCTCGCTGACGCGACGGGCCTGTGCCAATCGGCTGCCGAGCGTCATGCCGCTGCCTCGGCGCGGTTCCGTCGCCGGAGCCCCCGCTTGCGCGGAGCCCTCCGGGGCTTGTCGGGCTCGATCTCGGGCCCGCTTTCGCCGAGGATCCGTTCGGCGAACTTGCGCAGGGCACAGCTGACGGCGTGGCCCGGGCTCTCGGCAGCCAACGCGACGCCGCGGTTGACCGCGGCCGGCACCGCGCGGCTGGACGGAAGCTGCACCGTGATCGGCGTGCCGAGCGTCTTCTGCACGTCCGTCACGTCCAGGCCGACCTTCGAGTCGGCCCGGTTCAGAACGACGTGCCAGCGGTCCTTGGCGTAACCGAGCAGGTCGAGCGTCTCGAGAGTCAGCTTGAGGTTCTTCAGGGCTGGGATGTCCAGCGTCGTCACGAGCGCGAGGTGATCGCTCGCGTCGAAGGCGGCGAGCACGTGGTCGGTGAACGCCGGCGGCGTGTCGACCACCACGACGTCGTACATGCCCTTGAGGGTCTGCAGCAGGTCGGCGACGGTCGCGGCCGTCACCTGCTCCGCCACGCCCGGCTCGACCGGTGCCAGCACGGTGTCGAGTCGGCTGCCGTGCGACGTGACGACACTCGAGACGGCCTTGCGGTCGATGCCGCCCGACAGCGCGACCAGGTCGGCGGTGCTGCGTTCAGGAAAGAGCTGCAGCGAGATCGCGACGTCGCCGAAGGCCAGGTCGAGGTCGACGAGGCAGGTCCGCTTGCCGAGCTTGGCGGTCCACGTCGCCAGGTTCGTGGCGATGGTCGTCTTGCCGCACCCGCCCTTGGCGCTGAAGACGGTGATGAGCCGGCCCAGACCGTCGTTCGGCCGCTCCACCGCCTCGGACTCGCCGCGGATCTGTCGGGAGAGCGCGCGTGACTCCCGGCACGCCGCCGTGAGCCCGGTCAGGTCGTCTGCTTTGACGACCTCCCGGACACCCGCGCGCATCGCTTCCTTGAGCAGCGGGGTGTCCAGCCGTCGCCGGACCAGGACGACGCCGACCACTGGGCGCGCCACCCGCTGCTCCGCGGTGAAATCGGTGACCGCGCCCATCTCGACGTCCGGGCCGATGACGACGAGGTCGTGCCGCACGTCGTCGGCCAGGGCGCGCCGGAGGGCGACCATGTCGCCGACGACCACGGTGTCCTGCGACACCGCGGGCGCCAACGACTCGACGAGGAGCCGGTCGGTCTCGAGGAGGATGCTCATGGGCTGTCTCCGGGTCAGGAGTAGAGGTTGGCGGTGTTGACGCCCGCGGACGGCCCGGTCTGCGAGTCGGCGGAGAGCAGACCGAAGTAGAGCGACCCCGTGTTGGTCGCGTGGACGACCTTCTCGGCCTCGGCCTGGGTGAGGGCGAGCGTCATGATCGCGGTGGGAACCGGCTCTTCTGCCTGCTTGCCCTCTGTCGTCACCGGCTTGAGCGTCGCGTCCCCGACGGCGATGATCGAGACGCGCGGCAGCAGCAGCCGGGTGCCGTCCTCGGCGCTGTTGAAGACCGCCACCTCCGACCCGGGGAGCACGAACCCCGCGACGCGCTGGGGGTCACCCAGCTGGACGGCGACGGCGAGCCGGCCCTTCGGGATGAGGAGCGCGCCGGTTCTCGCGCGGTTGTCGGCGAACTTGGCCCGCAGGAGGATCTCGCCGGCGTAGACGTCGCTGGCGAGCGTCTGCGAGCCGATCCCGTCCAGCGTCGTCAATGCTCCTTCGGGCACCGCCTTGCGCGGCATGGAGACCACTTCGACCAGCTTGCTCGCGGCAACGCTGTCGCCGGAGGTTCCGGACGGGATCTGCGCGGCTGCGACCAGCACGCTCACGGGTTCTGCGCCGGCGAGTGTCCGCGCCTCCATCCGGCTGACGTAGGTGAAGACGGCGGCCGTGCCGAACAGCGCGACCACCAGCGCCACGGCGAGTAGTCCGATGCGGCGGTTCATGACAGGTGCTCCTCCTGTGGTGCGCGGGTCAGCCGACGAGCTGGTAGACGGTGAGACCCCATGACGGGCCGTCGGTGACCTTTCCGCCACCAGCGGTGTCCTCGACGAAGTAGCCGCTCAGACATGTCTGCTTCGACGCGCACGGGACGCCGAGGTCGGGGGACGCGTACGACGAGGAGGGAAACCGGTAGCCGGTCAGGTAGAACGCCGCGTAGTCCGCGAGGTGGTACTCGCCGTTCGTCCCCGTGAGGCCGTTCGTGATGTCGTAGATCGGGATCCGGACCACCTGCCCGACGTACTTCTCCAGGCAGTTGGCGACCGGCTCGCCGTTCTCGCCGAACTTGCAGTCGGGGTTGGACTTCTTGCAGTCGTTCGGGATCGCGGCGCCGGTCTTGTCGCCGTACCAGCCGTCCTCCACGACAGCCTGGCAGCCGTCCGACTCGAGCCAGCCGAAACCGCCCGGCAGGTCGGCGCCGCTCGGTCCCGCGGTGCAGGTGCCGGCTTGCACCGTGTCGTGGAAGTAGATGACCCGCTCGAGCGCCGGGTCGAGCGCCTGGGGATCGGCGTAGACGGGATCGCCCACGTCGGCGCCGGTGAGGGCGTTCAGCTCGCACTGCGAGAAGGTGAGCGGCAGCTGTGCGGTGACCCCCGCGGGTGCGCCCCAAGCCGCGATCGCGTACGTCCGACGCTGGCCGAGGGGCGCTTCTCCCGATGATCCGGTGTCCCATCCGTCCCCGGCGAAGAGCCGGGCCAGGACGGGCGGGACCACGCCGGCGGACGTCGCCGTCCCGGTGCGCGTGCGCACCATGACGTAGCCGTTGCCGGGCGGGTCGAAGGGCAGCCAGGAGCACGCCACGAGTCCGGCGGCCCCTTCGCCGCAGATCTCCTCGATGTTGGAACCGCCGCGTGCGTCACCGGTCGCGGCGGCGTCGAAGTCGCGGGCGTTGGTGTCGGCGTACTGCTGAGCGAGCGTCTGCATGGTGGACTGGTCGTCGGAGTCGCAGCCTCCCGCGCCGCACGTCTGCGCGAGTGCGAGCGCTGCTGCGTCTGCGCCGTTCTGGACGTCCCGGCGCTCCTGGTGGAGTCGGCTCACGTCGACGGCCACGGCGCCGAAGAAGAACAGGAGCACCGCGAGGCCGGCGACGAGCACCGCCACCGCTCCGTCGTCCTCGCGCGGAACAACCATGTCAACCGCCGCACCGCATGCTGGCGCGGGACTCGACCTGTCCGTCGGCGACGGAGGACGACCCGCCCATGGCGGACATGAGCGCGCCGAGTGGCGTGAGGTAGTCGAAGGACACGGTCGCCACCACGGTGGTCGCCTCGCCGAACGTGCAGGTGGCGGTGTCCGCCATGGTCGTTCCAGCGGCATCGAGGACGATCGCGGTCGTGGTCTCCAGCCCCGACATGTGACTGGCCGGGCATGGCTGCCCGGCATCGACGGAGCAGGCCACTTCCACGGTGCGCCGCTCGGCGGCCCCGGCCGTCCCGCCGAGCGCGACGACGCGCACCCCCTCCCGTGCCGCGTGGCTCAGCGTGCTCGTGGCGAAGTACGCCCGCCCGAAGTCGACGATGGCGAAGACGACGAGGAACAAAATCGGCATGACGAGCGCGAACTCGACGGCCGCTGCGCCGTCGTCGCTGTGGCGTCGCACCCTCCCACCTCCTCGTCGACTCGCCTTGCGGTCCGTCAGCGCGTGAGCCCCGGCGACGGCGGGACGCCGTCACCGGGGCTCGCGCCTGACAGGACTACGGGGTGGTGCCGGTGGTGTTGGTCGTCGTCTGCGAGCCGACGTCGCCGCCGACGCTGTCGAACAGGGCGACCAGCTCGTCGCCGAGGGTGGCGACGGTGAGGATGATGGCGGCGGCGATGAGGCCGACCATCAGGCCGTACTCGACGGCGGTCGCGCCCTCGTCGTCGCGACGGGCCTGGAGCTGGGTGAGCAGGTACTGGAGCATCGGAAGCCCTTTCGGAGGTGACCGGCCGACGCGGCCGTTCTCGGTGTCGTCGGCCGGTGCCGACCTGACGCGACGAACAGTGCGCTTGGCTGGACGAGCTCTGCATCGGTCGACCGGTCGCGCTTGGCTGGCCGATCAGCGCCGGCCGTAGTCACGGGCCGAACGGGAGCCGGCGGTGGACCGCGAGCCGGCTGTCAAGCCGCTGGAACGGCACGGAAGCCGGACACACGGGGATGCCGTCGTCGCCGGTCGGGGGGCATCGCTGCGGCGAACGCCGGGCGGGCTGGGCACTTCGCACTACGGCCGGGCCGGCTCGTCAGGGCCAGAACGACAGCGCTGTCACTGATCGATGAGGACGGCTGGTCATGGCCCGCAGGCGTGGAGAGGCCTCCACGAGAGCCGGGGGGCCGACCCGGCAACTCCTCTGGCGCGCGCAGAGCGCAGCGGGATCCCCGCATGGTCATGCGCACGCAGCGGGCATGGCCCGCGTGGAGCGGTGCTCCACGCGGGCCATGTCAGACCTGCAGCCGGTCAGCGGACCTGGCTCATCAGCCCCAGCGTCGTCTCCAGCACCATGTCGCCCACGCACCGGTCGATCGCGTAGCTGTCCTCGTAGTTGACGAACACGTAGCCGCCGACCACGAACCCGAGCCCCTGGTGGCCGACCGGGGAGTGCTCGAAGCTCTGCGGCATGTAGCCGAGCGAGTCGTTGATCTGGGCCAGCGGGAAGACGACCCGGTCCGGCGCCTTCTCCTTGAGAGTGTTGGTCAGGTTGGAGAACAGCTCACCCGGCCCGGTGGTGATGACGACGTCGTCGCCGATGGCGATCGCGCGGGCCGGCAGCTCCACCGACTGCGGCGCCGTGGAGGTGCACGGCGCCTTGTCGGCGTTCTTGCCGGTGCGCACGGTGGCCGGCGAGTTGTCGAACTGCCGGTCGAAGAACCCGGGCGCACCGAGCGCGTCGAGCGGCACGTTCGTCACCGGCTGCTTCCACGTCGTGGCGGCGATGCGCAGGTCGGTCTTGTCGACGGCGCGGCCGGCGCCGACGGGGGCGATGAGGTCCACGAGCTCGGCTCCGGTCGAGCGCCGCACCGTGCCGTCCTCGTTGTGCCGGTGGTTCTTCGCGCCGGTCACGTTGCCGAGGCCGGTCATGAAGTGCATCCCGACGCCGCCGAAGCGGTCCTCGGCCGCCTTCGCGAACCAGCCCGGCCAGTCCGGGTGCGCGACGCCGGAGTCGGCGTCCTCGGTCACCGGGTGCGCCGCGAAGGCGCCCAGCGTGGCGAGGACCTCCGGCCTGCCCTTCGGGCTGTCGGCGGCGACGGCGCGCAGCCAGGTCAGCTCCGCCTCCTCGGCCGAGCGGTAGGTGCCGCGGCGCTCGAGCCGGCCGTGCTCGAGGTCGGCCAGGCCGAGGCGCGCGAGCACAACAGCGAGCGCCGCGGCACCTACCGCTCGGCCGAGGAGGCGGAGCTGACCTGGCTGCGCGCCGTCGCCGCCGACAGCCCGAAGGGC
>DATMJH010000182.1:0-10419 GCA_035554015.1 Mycobacteriales bacterium | reverse complement strand
CCCGCTGGTGCCCGGCGAGGAGCCGAGCCCGCTGCAGCGGGTGCTCGCCGTGGCCGACAGCGGCAACGGGCTGAGCAGCGAGCTGGACCTGTCGTGGTACTTCATCAACCCCGAGCTGACGGTGCACCTGCACCGCGAGCCGGTGGGCGAGTGGCTGTGCGTCGACGCCGTCACGACGGTGTCGTCCGGAGGTGCCGGCCTGGCGACGACGGCGCTGAGCGACCTCGACGGGCCGGTCGGCGTCGGGGCGCAGTCGCTGCTGGTGGCTCCGCGGGGCTGAGGCTTGCGGTGCCGGAGGGGTCTGCCGGTTCGACCCGCTCTGATCTGACACCTGTGGAACGCACGTGGTGGCGCGTTCGGGCCGCGCCTCGGCCGTCCGCGCCGGGAAGTTGCGCCGAACGGCGCATGGCACGGAACGTGACATCTAGTTACTGTCAGTGACATCGCCTGGTCACTCCAGGCACTCGGCGAGGCACCCGCCTCGACGAAGGACGTGACGATCCGGACAGGCCCCACCGACGCACCTCGCGGTGCGCACGGAGACATGCGGTCGCCTAGCCCGTCCGGGGAGCGAGTGGCGAGACCGACCTGCCCTGGACGCAGGTGCTGCGGCACCGGCTCGGGGACCTCGGTCCGCGCGCCGCCGCTGCAGCACCCGCCCTCTCGGACGGGAGCCCCCGCATGCGCACCACCCGACGTCGGCAGTCCGCCGGCACCCGGCTGGCGGTCGTCGCCCTCGCGGCGCCGCTGGCCCTGGTCCTGCTCGGCGGGACCGCCTCCGCGGCGCCCGCGGGACCGGCTCCGGCCGCCTCGTCCACGGCGCCGTCGTCCGGACACGGCACCAAGACCCAGCCGTCGCAGCAGGCGACGACGGCGCCGCGCGCGAAGCCGGAGACGCCCGGAAGGGCAGGGACGCCGGCGAAGGTCGACAAGCCGGCTCGCACGGCGGAGCCGGCACAGGACGCGCGTGGCAGGCGTTCGGGCGGTGAGCACCCCGGCGCGAGCGGGACCGCATCCTCGCCGCAGCCGCCGTCCGCGGCGGACCGGAACGGCACCGGCGCGAACCCCGGCAACAGCTGCTCGCACGCCTACTGCTCGACCCGCGACGGCTCGCCGTCGGGCAACGGCGCGGGGGACGGCGCCGCGCACGGCTTGCCGTGCGCCGGCTGCGTCGGCAAGGCCGACAACAAGAACCCGCCCGGTCAGGCGCCGGACGGCACCGACCGCAACAACGGCTACGAGTGCGACGGCAACACGGGCATCGGGCGCACGAACCCGGCCCACACCGGCTGCCGGACGACGACCGTCGGCGGCGAGCCTCCGGCCGAGACCTGCCCGACGAACCCGGCGCTGCCGGGCTGCCCGCCGGACACGACGACCGAGGTCCTGCCGCGCGTCGTCGTCCCGGACGCCGTCGAGGCCGCTGCCCCGACGCTCGTGGCTGTCTTGCCGGCCGCGTTCTCCGCGCCGGCAGCCGCGCCGGCGGCGCCCGCGGCCGCCCCCGGTGCTCCCCGGCCGACCGTGCTGCCGTTCACGGGCAGCGACGTGACCGGCCTGCTGCCCCTGGCGCTCTCGCTGCTCGCCCTGGGCGTGGCGATGGTCCGCGGCGGCCGGCGGCCGGCCAGCCGGTAGCCCCGAGACGCAGAGGGGCCCGTGGCGATCGCGCCACGGGCCCCTCTGCTCATCCGGCACCGGGACGTCATGCGCCGGGAGCAGGTGCAGGCTCCGACTTCCTGACGCAGGGCGTCAGGCGGCCGGGTCGGCCTCGTCGTCGCCGGCGAACTCCCAGTGCCACGCCTCGGGCTTGCTGCCGGTCTGCTGCGCCCAGGCCGGGTGGAACCACCCGAAGCGCACGGCGTTGACCTTCATCCACAGGTGCGCCTCGGAGCCGAAGCGCTCGACGCCGCCGCAGAGGTCGAGTGCCATCCCGAGCCCGTGGTTCGACGACCCGGGCACCGCCGCGAGGTCGGGCTTGCGGGCGTAGACGTCGACCTGCGCGGCGTAGCTGCGGTAGGAGTCGGTGACGCAGAGCGGCCCCCCGCGCTCGGCCTTGTGCGCGGCGTTCATCGCGTTGAACGCCGCTGCCGCGTCGGGTCGCAGCGCGTGCCCGGGAGCGTCGTCGAGCGGGCAGAGCGTCGACGGGTCCATGAAGCCGTTGGCCTGCGGGCCGGACGGCGTGGCGCTGCAGGTGGCGAAGATCGCGCGGTTGGCGCGGGCGGCGGCCCGGGCTCGCTCCATCGCCTTGCGGGCGTTGGCCTCGGCCAGTGCGCGGGCCGTGGCGTCGGCCACAGCGACCTGCTCGACCTCCTGCGCCGCGCTCAGCGCGACCGAGGCGGCCTCGAGCGTCGCCCGGCTCTGCTGGGCGAACTCCCGCAGCCGGTGAACCTCCGCCTCGACGGCGGCCTGCTGCTCGGCGGCCGCCTCGGTGAGCTGGGCGGAGGTGCGCAGCGCGGCGTCGGCGGCCACCCGCGCGGCCTTGGCCTCCCGCACGGCGTCCTGCGACGAGCCGCGGACGCGGTCGAGGTCGGCGCGCGCGACGACGGCGTCGCGCAGGCCCTCGGGGCCGGTCGACAGCGCCAGCTGGACGGCGTCCGGCACCGGTGAGCGGAACGACGCCGCCGCCAGCCGGGAGAGGGCGGCGCGAGCGGCGTCGGCCTCGGCGACCGCCTCTCGGGCCGCCCGCTGGGCGGCGGTCTGCTCGGTCTGCGTGCGGGCCAGCTCGGCCTGCTTCTCCGCCAGGCGCTGGGAGCCCTCGGTGAGCACGGCGGTCGCCTGCTCGACCTGCTGGCGGAACGCGGCGACCTGCTGCTCGGCCTGCTCGCGGACCTTGCGGGCCTCCTCCACCGGGTCCGGCGTGGGCGACGTCGACGTCGGTGACGCGCCGGCCTCCTCCAGCGGCGTGCGGGGCGGCGCCGGCGGGACAGGTGCGGGTGCCGCCGGCGCGGCGGGTGCCGGCGCGGCCGGGGTCTGTGCGAGAGCCGGGACGGCCGGAGCGAGCAGGGCCGCGGTGAGAGAGCCGGCGGTCGCCACGCGGTACAGGGCGCGGCGGGAGGGGGCGGACAGCACGCGGAGCTGCTCCAGACGTCGAGAGGGAAGACACTGACCTGCGGCGTGTCGGCAGGCGCTCGAGATCTCTGAACGGAAACGTAGGGGGCGGTCTGCCCGTCGTCGCCGTCGCGGCCGAGATCTGATCAGAACGGACCATCCGGGGCCACCCGGCTGCGCCTGCGCGCTGGCCGAACGTCCCCTGCTGCGGCCTCCCGGCGGCCGTACGGCTCAAGGCGACCGCGCGTGCGGCCGACGCCTGACGCGTGAGCCGTCCGTCCACCCACCGCCGCGCGAGCCTGCGCCGCGCCGCCTCGGCGACGGCGGTGCTCGTCGCGTCGCTGGTGCTGGCGCAGGGCGTCCCCGGCGCGGCGTCGGCGGAGCCGGCCGGCATCACCCAGGCCAAGCAGGACGCCGCCCAGCTGCGCACCGAGCTCGCCGACCTGCAGCGCCGCAGCGCGCAGGCGATCGTGGCGCTCGAGGAGGCCGAGCGTGAGCTCGGCACGGCCGTGGCTCGGTCGACGACGCTCGGCCACGAGCTCGAGGCCGCCCGCGCCGCGGCCGGCGGCAGCGACCGGCAGCTCCAGCGCCGGGTGTCCGCGCTGTACCGCGCCGGCGGCACACTCGGGGTGTGGGCCTCTCTGCTGGAGGCCCGCGACCCCGCCGACTTCGCCGCCCGCAAGGCCAACGTCGACACCGTGGTCGCCACCGACGCCGAGCTGCGCGACCGCGCGGTCGACGGCGCCGGCCGCGTCGCCGCTCTGGAGGAGCAGGCCCGCGAGGCGACCGCCGCGACCGTCCGCGCGACCGGCGTCGCCGAGGCGCGCGCAGCGGAGATCGGCGACCTGCTCGAGCGCCAGCGCGTCGCGATCGACCGTGCCGACGACCGGGTGCGGGCGCTCGTCGAGGCCGAGCGCCGCGCCCAGGCGCAGCGCGAGCTCGAGCAGCTGCTCGCCGAGATGGAGGCCCAGCAGCGGGCCCGCGCGGCCGCCCGCGCCGCCGCGGCCGCCGCGGGCACGTCCGGCCTGACGCCGGGTGCCGGCTCCGACCCGGCCGAGAGCAACGACCCGTACGTGGGTCCGGCCGGCGCCTGCCCGGTCGGGCCGGTGCACAGCTTCACCGACACCTGGAACGCCCCGCGCTCCGGCGGCCGCAAGCACCAGGGCACCGATGTCTTCGCCCCCTACGGCGCACCCGCCTACGCGGTCGTCGACGGCGTCGTCGACAAGTGGGGAAGCGGCGGCCTGGGCGGCATCTCGCTGTGGATCCGCGGCGACAACGGCGACCGCTACTACTACGCGCACAACGTCTCGAACGTCGCCGAGGTCGGCGAGCGGGTCACGGCCGGGCAGCTGGTCGCCTACGTCGGCACGACCGGCAACGCGGCGACGACGCCGCCGCACATCCACTTCGAGGCCCACCCGGCCGGGGGCTCGGCACGCAACCCCTACCCTTGGCTCCGCGCCCTCTGCGGCTGACCCCTTCGGGGCTACGGCGGGGCGGGAACGGGCAGGATCGCCGGCGTGACCGGCCCGACCGCCTTCGTCCTCGGCGGCGGGGGCGTGCTCGGCGCCGGTGAGGTCGGCATGCTCCGGGCGCTGCTGGAGGCGGGGATCCGGCCCGACCTCGTGCTCGGCACGAGCGTCGGCGCGCTCAACGGCGCCTTCCTCGCCGCCGACCCGACGGTCGAGGCCACGGTCCGGCTCGCCGCGCTGTGGGACGACCTGGCCGGCCGCGGCGGCGTGTTCACCGGCTCGCTGGTCGCCCGGGCCGCCACCATGGCCCGCACCGGCACGCACCTGCACCGGCGCGGCCCGCTGCGCTCGCTGCTGGCCGAGCACCTGCCGGTCGAGCGGATCGAGGACCTCGCCGTGCCGTTCCAGTGCGTGGCGGCGTCGATCGAGCGGGCGGCCGAGCACTGGTTCACCGAGGGCCCGCTGTCCGACGCCGTTCTGGCGTCGTGCGCGGTGCCCGGGCTGCTCGCGCCGGTGCGCGTCGGCGACGAGCACTTCCTCGACGGCGGCCTGGTGAACAGCATCCCGGTGAGCCGCTCGGTCGAGCTCGGCGCGACCACCGTGTTCGTGCTGCAGGTCGGCCGGGTCGAGCGCCCGCTGTCGCCCCCGCGGCTGCCGTGGGAGGTCGGGCTGGTCGCCTTCGAGATCGCCCGGCGACACCGGTTCGCCGCCGACATGGCGCGGCTGCCGGACGACGTCACGGTGCACGTGCTGCCGACCGGTGACGTCGTGCCGGAGGGGCTCGCCCAGCTCCGCTACCGCGACGCCAGGCGTACCGCGGAGCGGGTCGAGCGGGCCTACGAGGCCAGCCGCGAGTACCTCGACCGCCTCGCCGAGGTGAGCGCGGCCTTCCGTCCCGGTGACCCCCGGACGGGGGACAGTTCGTGACGCTCGCCCGGACGTGGCTGCGGCGGCCGTTCATGATCGCCGTCGTTCTCGGGCTGTCCCTCCTGCTCACCCTGGCGCCGGTGCTGCTGCTCGTCGGCGCGCTCGCCTCGCCGCTGCTGCCCGGGCGGTGGCGGCCGCTGCGCCTGCTCGCCTTCCTGCTCGTGTACCTGGCGCTCGAGCTCGTCGCGCTCGTCGTCGCGTTCGCGCTGTGGTACCTGTCCGGTTTCGGCTGGCAGCTGCGGTCGCCGAGCTACCAGGCGATGCACTACTGGGTGCTGCGGCGGGTGCTGCACGCCGTCGTGCTGGCCGCCCGCTGGCTGTTCCGGCTGCGGATCCGGACCGACGGGCTCGGCTGGTCGCCGCTCGACGACGGCGTGCCCGGGTCCGAGAACGCGATGCTGGTGCTGTCCCGGCACGCCGGCCCCGGCGACTCCTTCCTGCTGGTGGAGACGCTGATGAACCGCGACCACCTGCGCCGGCCGCGGATCGTCCTGAAGTCGACGCTGCAGCTGGACCCGGTGGTCGACATCTACCTCAACCGGCTGCCGTCGGCCTTCGTCACGCCCGGCCGGTCCGGTCCCGAGGCCGTCGGCGGCCTCGCCCGCGGCCTCGGCACCGAGGACGCGCTGCTCATCTTCCCGGAGGGCGGCAACTTCACGGCCGGCCGGCGGCGGAAGGCGATCGCCTCGCTGCGCGGCAAGGGACTGGCGACGGAGGCCGACGCGGCCGAGCGGATGCAGCACCTGCTGCCGCCGCGACCCGGGGGTGTGGTGGCGGCGCTGGCCGCCGCGCCGCACGCGGACGTCGTGTTCGTGGCGCACACCGGCCTCGAGCACCTGTCGACGGCAGCGGACCTGTGGCGCGGGCTGCCGATGGACTCCGACGTGCTCATGCGGTGGGACTTCGTCGCGGCCGACGACGTCCCGGCCGGGGAGGCGGCGCAGCGGCAGTGGCTGTTCGACCGGTGGGCCGAGATGGACCGGTGGGTGGAGGAGAACCGGCGGCGGCCTGCAGCCGCCTGACCACGCAGCGTCACCGCATGCGCGGACGAACACGCCCGATTGTCCGGTTCCACTCGTCCGACTGGGCAAACTCTCGGCGAATTCGGGCCGGGGGTCTTGGCACGCACCGTCATCGGTGGTTCGGTGCCAGCCGCGGCGAGTTCTGCTGGGGGGCAGGACGGCGATCGCCGCACCGGGGGGGGAATGCAGTGGTCCTGCGCGGTCGACGCGCCCGCGGCTGTGCCGCGGGCGCCGACCTGCGCTCGGACCCCGCCCTCCCCGAGGTCTCGGCAGCCGACGCGCCTGCCTTGAGCACCCGGACGGGCATCGGGGTGAGCGCCCGGATCCGCCGTCTGCTGCCGGCCGACCCGCGGCTGGCGGCGCGGCGCGGCATCGCCGTCGTCACCGCCACCGCACTGTTCGCCACGATGGGTGCCGCCGGCACCAGCGCCCTCGCGGCACCACCCGCGCCGACCGACGCCGCGCCGCCGCCGGCCGCTGCCGACGGCAGCGCCGCCGACGGCGTCGAGGGCCCGGTCCTGGGACCTCCGCAGTGGGGTGAGCTGATCGCGCCGGGGCTCACACCCGAGCAGGCGCGGGCGCGGCTCGACGAGCTGCTGGCGGCAGCGGAGGAGCTGCGCCGGGCAGCCGAGCGGCGGGCGGCGCAGCAGCAGGCCCGGCTGCTCGAGGCGGAGCACCGGCTGACCCAGCAGCGCGCCGCGCAGACGCGGGGGCAGACCGTCTCCCTGACCCCCGGTGGGGCGCCGCAGAAGACCCCCCAGCAGCTCCGGCAGGAGGAGGCCGCCCGCCGGGTGGCGGAGGCCGAGGCGCGGATACAGGAGGCGTTGCAGGCCCTGGCCCGCGCGCTCTCGACCGGCGCCTGCACGACGACCGGCGGCACCAACGGAACCGCCGCGACGATCTCCTGCCCGGTCGCCGGCGGCGAGGGGTCGGTGACCACCAGCGGCCCGGGCCAGACGACCGCACCGGCCAGTGGCGGCGGCTCGGCCGACGGCGCCGGTCCAGGTGCCGGCACGGAGAGCACCCACGACGACCTGACCGCCTCGGCCGCGCCCGCCGTCCCGGCCGGCACGGCGCTCCACCCGGCCGACGCGGGGGCCGCCCTCGACGCCGTCCGGGCCGAGTGGGCGGCGGTGGCGGTGGGGGTCGACCTGTCGGGTCTGACCGTGGCCGTCGAGGACCTGCCCGGCCTGCAGCTCGGCGAGTCCCGGGACTCGCTGCTGGTCGTCGACCTCGACGCCGCCGGCTGGGGGTGGGGTCCGGCCGGCATGGACCTCGCCACCGTCCTGCGGCACGAGGTCGGGCACAGCCTCGGGCTCGGGCACACCGCCACCGGCCTGATGGCCGACACCCTCGAGCCGGGCGTCGTCCGGACCGTGGACACCGCCCCGGCGCTGCCGGGTGCCGGCGATCAGGGCGGCGATCAGGCCGCGACCGGTTCGCAGCCGGTGACCTCCGGGGTGTCCGGCGGGTCGACCGACGGCTCCGCGCCGGCCGGCACCGAACCCGGTACAGCCGGGACGACGGCGGTCACGGAGGACGGCGCCTCCCCGGCCGACCCGGCCACGACCACGACGACGAGCACGATCACGACCACGACGTCCGGCGACGAGGCAGCCACCGGCGCGGCGGCCGCGGTCTTCACCGTCATCGCCGGCACCGCCGTCCTCACCTCGACCGACGGCGACCCGCTGGACGGCACCCTGTCGGTGGACCCGGTCAGGGGCGAGCTCGTCTTCACGGCCCCGGACGGCGCCGAGGTGCGGCAGCCGCTCGCCGGCGTCGACGCCGTGACCGTCGAGGGCGGCGACGGCGTCACCGCCGACCTGACCGGTGCGCCGGCCGACCTGACGGTGTCGGTGCGGACGGCTGACGGCTCGACCGTCGCGCTGGCTCCGGGGACGATCACGATCACCGGCATCACCGCCGACCTGCTGCTCACCGCCGACGGCCAGGCCCTGGTCCTGCGCGGCCTGACGGCCCTGGCGGCGCTGCGCTTCGCCGCGCCGGCGCTGTCGGCGGTCCTCGACGCCGGCACCGGCCGGCTCACCGTCACGGGCGAGCTCGCCCTGCTCGGTGCGGATCTCACGCTCGCCGGCCGGCAGGTCACCGTGTCCCCCGGCTCGGTGCTCGACCTGACCGGCGCGGCGGGCACCGGCAACCTGACGATCGCCGCGACCGACAGCGGCAGCACCGTGTCCGCCGCCTCGCTCGAGGTGACCGGGGCAGTGCTGCGGGCCGGCGACGTCCGGCTGACCGCCAGCTCGTCCGCGGACGCCGGCACGGTCACCGGCGCACGGGCCGTCGCGGTCGCGTCGTCGTCGGCGACGGTCACCGTCCTGGACGCCACGATCGAGGCGCTCGGGGCCGTGCTCATCGCCGCCGACTCCTCCGCAGCCGGCCGGGCCGTGTCCTCGGCCACCGGCGGCGGCTCGGCCGGAACCGACGCCGCAGCGGCGTCGGTCGTGCTCGACAGCACCGCGGTCGCCCGGCTGGGCGGCACCAGCGCCGTCACCGCCGGCGGCGACCTCGTCGTCCTCGCCGGGAACTCGCTGGCCGGCTCGGCGGTCGCGGACGCCGCGGCGGCGACGGCCGGCGGCGCCGTCGCGACGGCCGCCGGGAACCGGTTCACGCGGGCCGTCGTCGACACCGCCGGCACGATCTCCGCGGGCAGCGTGTCGGTGCTCGCCGACTCCAGCGGCTCCCTGACGTCGACGTCGACCGGCAGCACGGCCGGCGCGATGTCGAACGCCGTCGCCCCGATCTCGCTCACCGGTGGGGTCGCCCGGACCCTGGCCGGCCCCGTGCCGGCCGCCGCCGCCCTCGGCCTGGCCCGGACGGCCGGGCTGACCGAGGCGCTCCTCGGGCCGGGCCTGTCCCGCGCCCTGCAGGTGGTCGCCGACCGCTCTGCGCTGGTCCGGGCCGTCACGGCCGGCACCACGGGAGCCGTCGCCGACAGCTCCGGCTCCACCGCCGGTGCCGCCGTCGCGGTCGCCCTGTCGACCCTGACGACCCGGGCGGCGATGGCCGGTGGCATCGCGCTGCAGACCCCCGCGCTCGACGTCGAGGCGCTGCTCCCCGACGCCGCGACCACCGCTGCCGCCACGACCGGCGGGTCGTCGGTCCGCGACGCCGGACTCGCGGTCGCCGTCGGCCGCCTCGACACTCTGGCGACCGGGCTGCCCGGCTCCCGGCTGGCCGCCGCCGGCACCGACGTCGCGGTGCGGTCCACCTCGTCGGCCACCACGTCCGCCGACGCCGGCAGCACCGGGACGGCCCCGAGCCTGGCCGTCGTCGTCGTGGACGACCGCACCGGCAGCTCGCTCGGTGACGGTGTCGTCCTGCTCGGCGCCCGCGGCCTGACCGTCCGCGCGACCTCCGCCGACACCGCGGACAGCCTCGCCACCGCCGGGTCCGCCGTGACCCTGTCGACCGTGCTGACCTCCGCCGGCCTGGGCTCGGGCCCGGCGCTCCTGCTCACCGGCGCCCTGCTCGTCCGGGCCGACCAGACCGCCCGCGCCACCAGCCGCGGCGACGGCGTCGCGGTCACGGCCGCGCGGCACGACGCCGCCGCGACGACCGGCCGCCCGGTCGACGCCGCGGCCGTCACGGTCGCCTCGAACGGCACCTCGGTCGTCCGGGCCGACGCCGGCACCGGCTGGGCGTCGCTGCTCGGCGCCCTGGCCGCGGCCCGCTCGGCCGCGGACGGTGTCGCCGGCGCGTTCGGCGTCCGGCTGCCGGCCCTGCCGTCGGTCGACGTCGCCACGGCCGAGGCCTTCCGTGGTGTCGCCATCGCCTCCGTCGTCGCGTCGGCCTCGGCCACCCTGCCGGCCGGGCTGCCGGTCCGCTCCGACGGTCCGGTCGAGCTGCCTGCGTCGAGCAACGTGTCCGCCGGCGCCGGCGCCGGGGGCGGGGCCGGCAGCGGCGACCTGGGCGGCCGCAGCCTGTCG
>DATMJH010000181.1:0-5254 GCA_035554015.1 Mycobacteriales bacterium | reverse complement strand
GTAGCCCGCGACCGCGTCCCGCACCGGCTGTCCCCCTCCGCTGCTCCGGAGCGCCCGACGCTACCGCTCGTCGCTCGTCGGCAGGGGGGTACGGTCGCGGCGGGTCGAGGACCGGCGGGGCGGGACAGGAGATCGATGGCGAGCGTGGAGCAGTGCGAGCAGGCACTGCACGTGCTGTCCGAGCGGCTGGCCGCGGTGGACCCCGAGACCCGGGCGAAGTACGTGGTGGAGCGCACCGTCTCCTGCCGCATCCGTGACCTCGACGTGGTGTTCGTCGGCCGCATCGACGACGCCGGCCTGAGCGACATCCGCCGCGCGGACGACACCTCGGCGCAGGTGCGGCTCGCCACCACGAGCGATGATCTGCTCGCGCTCGCCGACGGCCGGCTCGGCGTGCCGGCGGCGTGGGCGACCGGGCGGCTGAAGATCGAGGCCAGCGTCCTGGACCTGCTCAAGCTCCGCAGCCTGCTGTAGCCGGCTCGACCGGAGGGGCGGGCGCCGGCAGACCGGAGGCCGCCCGCACGGGGGTGCCGGCGTCGGCTGCCGCCCACGCGGCCGCGCAGGCTGCGCGCAAGGCGTCGTCCGGCTGCCCCGAGCCGTCCGCGACGACCGCTCCGTCCGTGGCGACGGCCGTCCACCCGCCGCACGTGGCACGCGCGCCGGAGATCTGCACCGGGAGCTGGGGGCGGCCGAGCGCCCGCAGGTCGTGGGCGACGTAGGAAGGGCGGGAGCCCCGCGGGGCGGTGAGCAGCGCGGCCAGGTCGACGACGCCGGTGAGCACGAGCAGGCAGTCGGCTCCCGCCCGCACGGCGCCGTCGACGTCGGTGTCGAGCCGGTCGCCGACCACGAGCGGGCGTCGGCTCCCGACCCGGCGCACGGACTCCTCGTGCAGCGCCGGCTCCGGCTTGCCGGCCACGACCGGCTCCCGGCCGGTCGCCGTGCGGACCGCGTCGACCATCGTGCCGTTGCCCGGCAGCACGCCGTCCGGACCCGGCAGCGTGCTGTCGACGTTGCCGGCCACCCACAGCGCACCGCGGTGCACGGCGACGGTCGCCTGCTCGAGGTCGCGCCACGTGGTGCCCGGCCAGAGCCCCTGGACGACGGCTGCCGGCCCGCCCGGGCCGGCGTCCTGCAGCGTCCGCACGGGCCGCAGCCCGGCGCCGGCGACCTGCCGCTCGAGCGCCGGAGAGCCCACGACGAGGACGGCGCTGCCGGCGGGCACGCGCTCGGCGACCAGCCGCGCGGCGGCCTGGCCGCTGGTGACGACGTCGTCCGGGGCGGCGTCGACGCCCAGTCGGCACAGGTGCTCCGCCACCTCCTCCGGCGCACGTGAGGCGTTGTTCGTCACGAACGCCAGCCGCATCCCGGCCTGCCGAGCGGCGGTCACCGCCTCTGCCGCGTGCGGCACGCCGGCGCGCCCGACGTAGAGCACGCCGTCGAGATCGAGCAGGGCCGCGTCGTAGGCGCGGTGCAGCGGCGTGTCGCAGGACTGCAGCCGGGCACCTCGCGGGTCGCCGGGCGGCCCGGCAGCGGGGGCGGTCAGCGCCGGGCGGCCGTCAGCGCCGCGCGGGCGCCCCGCAGCGCCTGCCCGTAGTACGCGATGTCGGGCCGCATCGCCGCGGCGAGCGCGAGGTGCTCGACCGCGCTCTGCAGGTCCCCCACCTTCGTGGCGGCCAGGCCGAGACCGAACTGGGCGTAGTCGTCCGCCGGGTCGATGGCGATGATCCACTCGAAGTTCTCGCGCGCCTCGGCGTACATGCCCGCGTCGAACTGGGCTCGGGCGAGCGCCTCGCGCACCATCCGCGACTCCGGCTCCGACTGCGCGCAGTGGGTCAGCAGCTGCACGGCGGCGTTCGTGTCGCCGTTGTCCAGCAGGTCGAGGCCCCGGACGTACCAGTCGTACACCTCGCCCCGCGGTGTGACGTCGGGCGGCGGCGGCGGCAGGTCGGCGAACGGCCGCGGCGGCTCCTCGTCGGGGGCGCGCGGGTCGTAGCGGGGGTCGTACCGGCTGTCTGACACGCACGCTCCTTCGTCTGGCGGCCGTCCGGCGGCGGCCGGGCCGTCGCCGCACGCCGACCCGCTCCTCCTACCATCCCCGGCATGAGCGCCGGGCCGACTCCGAGCGACCCGGCGGCGCCGGGTCCGACTCCTCCCTCGTCCTCGTCACTGCCCCGTCCGGAGGGCTTGGTGCTGTCGCCCTTCCGGGCGCTGCGACCGGACCCGTCCGTGGCCGGCGACCTGGCCGGCCTCACGTCCCCGCCGTACGACGTCCTCGACGACGGCGCGGTGGCCGACCTCGAGGCAGTGAGCGACTGGAACGTCGTGCGGCTCATCCTCCCACGGGACGAGCCGGACGCCGGTCGCGACCGCTACGCCGCCGCGGCGGTCCGGCTGGCGGCCTGGCGGGAGGCCGGCGTGCTGCGGCCCGACCCGGAGCCCGCGCTGTACGTCTACGAGCAGGCGGACCCGGCAGGCGGCCATGCCCAGCGCGGGCTGCTGGGCGCGCTGCACCTGTCGCCGCCGGAGGACGGCATCGTGCTGCCGCACGAGTCGACGATGGCCGGTCCGGTGGCCGACCGGCTGGCCCTCTACGACGCCGTCGGCGCGGACCTCGAGCCGATCTTCCTGGTCTACGACGGCGGCGGGGCGGCAGCCGACGCGGTCGCCGCGGCCGACACCGGCACTCCGCTCGTCGACGCCGACCTGCCGGACGGGCTGCGCCACCGGCTATGGGCGCTCACCGACCGCGACGCGCTGGAGGCGGTCGCCGCCGACCTGCTGCCCCGGACGGCGCTCATCGCCGACGGGCACCACCGCTACGCCACCTACCTGCGCCGCCAGGCCGACCACCACGCCGCCGGTCACGGCCGCGGGCCCTGGGACGCCGGGCTGTGCCTGCTCGTGGACGCGACGTCGTTCGGCCCGCAGGTGCACCCGATCCACCGTGTCGTGCCGGGCGTGCCGGCGGCCGTGCTGGCCCGGCGCACGGCCGCAGCGGCGGCTGTGGCACCGGTCGCGGGCGGTGTCACCGAGGCGCTCCGAGCTCTCGGGCTGGCGCGCCGTGCCGGGCCCGCCTTCGTGCTCGCCGACCGCGACTCGGTGCACCTGGTCTCGCAGCTCGACGCGGACCGGCTCGACGCGGCGCTGCCGGCCGACCGGTCGCCGGCCTGGCGCGCGCTCGACGTCACGGTGCTGCACCGGTTCCTCGTGCCGGAGCTGTGGGGTCTGCCGGACGACGAGGAGACGGTCGGCTTCGAGCACGACGTCGAGGCCGCTCTGCGCCGGGCCGACGCCACGAGCGGTACCGCCGTGCTGCTCGGTCCGACGCCGGTCGAGTCGGTGGCGGCGGTGGCCGCGGCGGGCGAGCGGATGCCGCGGAAGTCGACGCTGTTCACGCCGAAGCCGCGCAGCGGTCTGGTGCTGCGCGACCACCGCGACGCCTGACCGGCGGCGGCCCTCAGCCGCGGGACACCCGGCGCAGCCGCTCGACCTCGACCTCGGTCCGGCTCGACAGGCCGGTCGCGCCGCGCCACCAGCGCGACCGCAGGGCGCCGTGCACCTCGACGACGTCGCCCGCCGACAGCGCCGCCGCCGCGCGCTTCACCCTGGCGGTCCAGGCCACGCACGTCAGCGTGTCGACGACGGGCAGCCGCACGCCGGCCGGCGTCGACCGCCGCAGCGGAGGGCGGTCGACGACCACGCGGAACGACACGATCACGTCGCCGCTGGGCAGCTCGCGGTCCTGCGCCGCCGACGAGACGCGCCCGACGACGTGGACCTCGCTGAACGTGGCGAGCACCGGCTCCGCGGACGGGGTCGCCCGTCCGGCGGTCGCGTCGCGCCGGCGGCGGGCGCCGGCCGCTCTGCTGGCTGTCTGCACCTCGGGCACGGGTCCTCCTCCTGTCGGGGAGCCGCAGCGTGACGCGGCGAGCTGCAGCGGAAGCCTTCCTGCCGCGCGGCTGTGGACGCGACCGGCCGGGTGTGGACGCCGGTCAGCCGGTCGGCGGGTCTTCCGGTCGGTCGCGCGCCGTGAGGACGTCGTCGAGGCCGGCGTCCGAGGCACCGTCATCGCTCGTCCCCGAGCCGACGTCAGGGTCGCCCCCCGGGGTCGGTGCCGTCGTCGGTGCCGTCGTCGGTGCCGTCGTCGGTGCCGATCTCCTCGAGCACCATGCCGTCGAGCTCGAGCAGCCGGTCGGGTGCGTCGGTGGCGCCGTCGGCGTCGGCTGCGGCCGCGCGCGCGAACCACTCGCGAGCGTCCGCACCGCGCCCGGCGTCGAGCAGGGCGTCCGCCAGCGCGTACCAGAGCCGGGCCGCCCAGGGACGGTGCGCCCGGGTCCGCCTGGCGGGGTCCTGGAGCAGCACGACCGCTGCCTCGGGCTGACCGAGGTCGCGCCGGGCGCCGGAGAGCACGATCACCAGCTCGACGCGCTCCTCCTGCGTGAGCTGCCCCACCTGCGGGTCGTCGCCGTGCGCGAGCGCGCGCTCCGGCCGGCCGAGCGCCCGCTCGCAGTCGGCGAGCACGGCCAGGTGGCCGGCGGAGCCGGTGATGCGGCGCGCGGCCCGCAGCTCGCTGAGCGCGTCGGACCACGCGCCGGCCGCGTACGCCGCCAGTCCGGCGGCCTCGCGTACCGCGCCGACCCGCCCGGCGAGCGCACGTGCTGCCCTGGCGTGCAGCCACGCCGTCTCGGGGTCGTCGTCGATGGTCCGGCCGGCGACCACGAGATGGCGCGCGACGAGATCGGCGGTCTCCTTGGACAGCGAGCGGAGCTCCCGCCGGATCTCTGGGTCGAGCATGGAGGCCTCGACGTCGTCGGGCAGCGGCACGCGCGACTGGGCGCGCCGCTCCTCCCGACGCGGGTCGTACCGCCGGGCCTCGAGGGCGCGACGGCGTTCCTCAGCTGCCGGGTCCTGCCGACGCCCTGACGGCCGGCCAGGTGTGCGACTGGTGTCCTGGGGCCGGCTGCCGCCGCCGGACGGCCGGCCATGTGCGCGACCTGTGTCCTGGGGCCGGCTGACGCCGCCGGACGGCCGGCCGGCCGGCCCTTCGCCCCCGTCTCGTGTCGAGGAACCGCGACCCGGGATGCCGCCGTCAGTGTCGGACGGACCCTGCGCGGACCGTCCCTGCTCGGAAGGCCCCTGCGCGGACCGCTGCTGCGTGGTCGGACGAGGCTGCCGCCCGCCCGCGGCGGACCGACGGTGCTCGGCCGGACCGCTGGACGCGCTGGGGCCGCCCCCCTGCTCCGCGCGACCACCC
>DATMJH010000180.1:0-10502 GCA_035554015.1 Mycobacteriales bacterium | reverse complement strand
ACACCGGTCATCGCAGGAACGGCCGGCGCTTCATGACCTTCACGCCCACGGTCATGAGCTTGGCGTACTGCTCGTGCGACTGCCCCTTCATCGGGGCGATGGGGATCGCGCGCTGCACGCTCACCGTCTGCGCCTCGGTGTACTTGAGGATGCCCTCGCGCCCGTGCCGGCGCCCGACGCCGGAGTCCTTCATGCCGCCCATCGGCGCGTCGTGCGAGGCCCATGCCGCGGCGTAGCCCTCGTTGACGTTCACGGTGCCGGCCTGGATGCGCGTCGCGATGCGCTCGGCGCGCGACGCCGGTCCCCACACACTGGCGTTGAGGCCGTAGCAGGTGTCGTTGGCGTGCTGGACGGCCTCGTCGGCGTCCCGGACGCGGTAGACGGCGACGACGGGACCGAACGTCTCCTCGCGCATCAGCTCCATGTCCTCGGTGACGCCCTCCAGGACGGTGGGCTCGTAGAACAGCGGTCCGACGTCGGGCCGCGCCGTGCCGCCGGCGAGCACCCGCGCGCCCTTCGTCACGGCGTCGTCCACGTGCCGGGTCACCGTCTTCAGCTGGTCCTCGCTGACCAGTGACCCCATCTCGGCGTCCCAGCTGCGACCGGCCGCGAGGCGCATGCCGCGCACTCGCTCCGCGAAGGCAGGCACGAACCGGTCGTACACCGCGTCCTCCACGTACATGCGCTCGATGGAGATGCACAGCTGGCCGGAGTTCGAGAAGCAGGCGCGGACGGCGCCCTCCACCGTCTTGTCGAGGTCGATGCCGTCCAGCACGATCATCGGGTTCTTGCCGCCGAGCTCGGCGGAGAAGCCGATGAGCCGCCGGGCGCACTGCTCGGCCACGATGCGCCCGGTCGCCGTGGACCCCGTGAACATGAGGTAGTCGACGTTGTCGATGATCGGGCCGCCCAGCGTGCGACCGGCTCCGGTGACGACCTGGAACAGCTCGCGCGGCAGTCCCGCCTCGACCAGCAGCTCGATGGCGATGAGCGCGGTGAAGGGCGTCTGCGCGTCGGGCTTGAGGACGACGCCGTTGCCGGCGAGCAGCGCCGGGATCGCGTCGGACACCGCCAGCGTCAGCGGGTAGTTCCAGGGACTGATGACGCCGACGAGCCCCTTGGGCTGGTGGTGCTCCGTCGTCTTCGTCAGCAGCGGGAAGGCGCCGAGCCGGCGACGCGGCCGGAGGTGTCGCGCGGCGGTGAGCGCGTAGTACCGCGCGGTCATGGCGACGTCGGCGAGCTCCTCGAAGGCGGCGAGCCGCGCCTTGCCCGTCTCGACCTGGGTGACGTCGAGGACCTCGGCCTGCCGGGCGAGGAGCAGGTCGGCGTAGCGGCGCATCACTGCGCACCGCTCGGCCAGCGGCACGCAGGCCCAGTCGCGCTGCGCGGTCCGGGCCCTGCGGGCCGCCTCCACGACGTCGTCGGCCGTACAGGTCGGCACCGAGCCGATGCGGCTGCCGTCGAACGGCGCGAACGAGTGCTGGCGCTCGCGCCCGGTCGCGGCCGTGACGAGACCGGCCAGCCGGTCCACGAGGCCGGCGGGCAGCGCCGCAGCCTCACCGGTCGCGGACGTGCGGTCGAGGGTGCTGGTCATCGGACCTCCGGGGCGCGGGCGACGGGCACCCTCATTTTGACACCGAAGGCGTCGGTGTCAGGCACGGGAGTGACCCAGGTCACTGCCGGCGCGCCGAACGGCGTGGCAGTCGCCCGACGCCGCCCTCTGAGGATCAGCGGGAGATGACCGACTGCTGCACCTGCTCCAGCACGGGCTCACCGTCTCGCGCGGTCGCTCGCGACAGCACGATCTCGGCGCGGTCTCCGTCGAGGCGCAACGTGCCGAGCACATTGCCGAACATCGGTCCCTGCTGCGCGGTCCACGCGACCGTCGGTGGTGGCAGCCGCACGCTGAGTCGCAGCAGCCGACCGATGGCCCGGGCCACGGGGGTCGCCGCGAAGCGGAAGCCGCGCTGCAGCCGGCGCGGGAACGCGTTCCGCATCGGCGAGCTCACTGCCTGCACGACCGGCACCGGTGGCCAGCCCTGAGCGGTGCGCACGGGAGCGACGTAGGAGTGGTGCACGTCGCCCGAGAGCACGACGACCGAGCGCGGCGCCGGGCCGCGGTCGCCGCGAGCCACCTCGAGCAGCCGGGTCACCATCCGGTCGAAGGAGGCGCCGAACGCCGCCCAGTGCTCGAGGTCGAGCGCCTGCCGCAAGCGCTCACCCGCGCGTGCCGCACGGGACCCCCAGGCGCCTGCCGCCACCGCCTCGTTCCACTGCTCGAGGTCGTGCAGCGAGCGTTCGAGGAACACTGGCACGCTCGTCGCGACCACGAGGTGGTCGCAGCCGCCGCGCAGCCACTGCTCGACCTGCTCCCACTCCGGCTCGCTGAGCATCGAGCGACGGTCGTCCTCGAGCACCCGACCCGACCGCGTGTCGACGACCACGAGCCGCGTGCCGCGCAGGTCGAGCCGGTAGCTCCACTGCGAGAGCTTGCGTCCGCCGACCTCGTCGTCGGCGTGCTCGGCGAACTCGCGGAGCGACTCGACGCCGCCCTCGCGAACCCGGGCGAGCAGCCCCTGGGCCTCGACCTCGTCGGGTGACACGTTGCCCAGGTGCTGGTACAGCCAGTACGACATGTACGCGCCGCGGATCCGCTCGCGCCACCACGGCAGCCGGCGCACGCAGTGGCGCCACTCGCGGCTGGTGTTCCAGTCGTCGCGGACGTCGTGGTCGTCGAACACCATGGCGGAGGGCACGGTCGACAGCAGCCACCGGACGTCCGGGTTGCTCCAGGAGTCCAGGTACAGCCAGGTGTACTCCTCGAAGTCGGCGACCTCGCCCCTCGGCTCGCTGCTCTCGGCTCGCCGCTGCCGCTGCTTGGCTCGCACCTTGGGCGAGAGCCCCTCGTCGGCGTACACCTGGTCACCGAGCATGAGCAGGAGGTCCGGCAGCGGACGGGAGCCGCGCTGGCACGCCAGCGACAGTGCCTGCAGCGCATCGACACCGACGCCGTCGGGGTGCTCGCCTGGCTCGAGGTCCCAGGGCCGCTCGTGCGGGCGGTCGACGCGGCACGACCCGAACACGAGGTCCACCGGGCCGGATGGCGCCGACGTGCGCAGCCGCGGCGCCGGTCGCGGGTCGTCCGGCGGCGGCCACACGACGTCGCCGTCGAGCCGCACGTCGTACGGGATGTCCGTGCCGGGCGCGAGGCCGTCGACGACCAGGTAGCCGTAGTGGTGGCCCTGCACCTCGAACGTCCGAGTACGGCGTGCGCAGACCTCGACCTCGGCAGCCCTCGACGTCTCGACCCAGACGACCGCTCGAGTCGTGTCGCTGTGGCGCAGCACCGGCCCCAGCAGGAGCACCGGCCCCGGGCGCTCGGTCGGCTCACCCGGGAGCACGTCGTCGAGCCCGAGGTCGCGCGTGCGCTCGTTGTCGGGTGCAGGGCGGGAGGTCATCGCGGACGCGAGCGTTCCCGCTCACCGTCTCGGTCAGACGTTGAAGCCCAGTGCCCGCAGCTGGTCGCGACCGTCGTCGGTGATCTTGTCCGGGCCCCACGGCGGCATCCACACCCAGTTGATGTGGACGTCGTCGGCCCACGGCCCGAGCGCCGCACGCGTCTGGTCCTCGATGACGTCGGTGAGCGGGCACGCAGCGGACGTCAGCGTCATGTCGAGCGTCACGGTGCGGTCGTCGTTGACCGTCGCACCGTAGAGAAGGCCGAGATCGACGACGTTGATGCCGAGCTCGGGGTCGACGACGTCCTTCATCGCCTCGACGACGTCGTCGTAGGACGGCAGCGTGCGGTCGGCGTCGGCCGTGCCGCTCCCGACGGTCGGCGTCTCGTGCACCTTCGGTGCGGCGCCCTGGTCGGTGGTCCCGGTCATCCCTGCGCTCCCGTCTCCTCGACCGCCTGTGCGGTCACTGCGCTCGCGCGGCCGCCTGAGCGGTCGCGTCCTTCCACGCCATCCATCCCAGCAGCGCGCACTTCACGCGAGCCGGGTACCGCGACACCCCCGCGAAGGCGATGCCGTCCTCCAGCACGTCCTCCCAGTCATGACGGCCCGGCTCGAGCTGCCCCCGGCTCTGCATCAGCTCGAGGAACGCGTCGTGTCTCTCCATCGCCTGCTCGACCGGACGGCCGATGACCAGGTCGGTCATGACCGACGTCGACGCCTGGCTGATCGAGCAGCCGGCGCCCTCGTACGACACGTCCTGCACCGTCATGCCCTCGGGGCCCTCACCCAGCCGGACGCGCAACGTCACCTCGTCACCGCAGGTCGGATTGACGTGGTGCACCTCGACGACACCGGGGTCGGACACGTCGCCGCGCAGCCCCTTGTGGTGGGGGTTGCGGTAGTGGTCGAGGATGATCTCCTGGTACATCGACTCGCTCACGGGGCCTCCGCGGAGGCGTGAGCCCAGCGAGCGGCTGCGCAGGGTGTGGCGTCCGCCGCGGGACCGTGAGCGGAGCGAGCGACGTCGTGGGCTGGTCTCATGTCGACGACCAGAACGCCTTGACCCGCTCGAGTCCTTCCAGCAGGGCGTCGATCTCCTCGACGGTGTTGTAGAGGTAGCTCGACGCCCGAGCCGTGGCCGGGACGCCGTAGCGGCGGCAGACCGGCGCCGCGCAGTGGTGCCCGACGCGCACCGCGATGCCGAGCTCGTCGAGCGTCTGGCCGACGTCGTGCGGGTGCACGCCGTCGATCTCGAAGCTCACGGCCGACCCGCGCATCTCGGTCGTGTCAGGGCCGATGACCCGCACGCCGTCGACCGCCCGCAGGCCGTCGAGCAGGCGCGCGGTGAGCGTCAGCTCGTACCGGGCGACGCGGTCGACCCCGACGCCGGACAGGTAGTCGCACGCCGCCGCCAGCGCGACGGCCTGGCTGATGACGGGGGTGCCTGCCTCGAAGCGCTCGGGCGCCGGCGCGTACGTCGACGCCTCCATGCGGACCACCTCGATCATCGACCCGCCGCCCATGAACGGCGGCATCTCGTCGAGCAGCTCCGGGCGGCCCCACAGCACACCGACGCCCGACGGGCCCAGCATCTTGTGCCCGGTGAAGCCGACCCAGTCGGCGCCGACGTCCCTGACGTCGAAGGGCAGGTTCGGCACCGACTGCGCGGCGTCGAGGAACACCAGCGCACCGACCTCGCGCGCCCGGCGGACGAGGACGTCGACCGGGTTGACGGTGCCCAGGATGTTGCTCTGGTGCACGAAGGCCAGCACCTTCGTGCGCTCGTTCACGAGCCGCTCGAGGTCGGTGAGGTCGAGCCGGCCGCTGTCGGGTCCGCTGGCGGTGATCGGCAACCAGCGCAGCGTCGCGCCGGTGCGCTGCGCGAGCAGCTGCCACGGGACCAGGTTGGAGTGGTGCTCCATCTCGGTCACGCAGATCTCGTCGCCCGGGCCGAGCGCCAGCCGGGAGCCCGCGGGGGCGTTCCCGAGCGAGTACGCGACGAGGTTGACGGCCTCGGTGACGTTCTTGGTGAAGACGACGCCGCGGGGGTCCGGTGCGCCGATGAAGCGCGCGACGGTGGCGCGCGCCTGCTCGTAGGCGTCCGTGGCCTCCTGGCTGAGGGTGTGCACGCCGCGGTGCACGTTGCTGTAGTGCCGTGCGACGAACTCGCGCTCGGCGTCGAGCACCTGCACCGGCTTGTGCGACGACGACGCGTTGTCGAGGTAGACCAGCGGCCGGCCGCCGATCTCGCGGGTCAGCACCGGGAAGTCACGGCGGACCGCCTCGACGTCGTAGAGCGCCGTCGAGGTGCCGCCGGGCAGCAGGCTCGTCACTGCGGCGCCAGTGCCCCGCCGAAGATGGGGCCCGCCGGCAGCGAACGGCCACCGACGGCGCCGGCCGCCTCGCCGCCGTACTTGGCGTAGCCCTTCTCCTCGAGCTCGTCAGCGAGCTCCGGACCGCCCTCCTCGGCGATCCGCCCCTTGACGAAGACGTGCACGAAGTCCGGTGTGATGTAGCGCAGGATGCGCGTGTAGTGCGTGATGAGCAGCACGCCGGTCGAGCCGTCCGCGCGCACGCGGTTGACGCCGTCGGAGACGACCCGCAGTGCGTCGACGTCGAGGCCGGAGTCGGTCTCGTCGAGCACCGCGATCTTGGGCTTGAGCAGCTCGAGCTGCAGGATCTCGTGGCGCTTCTTCTCGCCGCCCGAGAACCCCTCGTTGACGCTGCGCTCGGCGAAGGCAGGGTCCATCTCCAGGCGCGCCATCGCCTCCTTCTGCTCCTTGACCCAGTGCCGCAGCTTGGGCGCCTCACCACGCACGGCGGTGGCCGCGCTGCGGAGGAAGTTCGAGACGCTCACCCCGGGGACCTCGACCGGGTACTGCATGGCGAGGAACAGGCCGGCGCGGGCGCGCTCGTCGACGCTCATCTCGAGCACGTCCTCGCCGTCGAGCGTGATGCTGCCGCCGGTGACCTCGTACTTCGGGTGACCGGCGATCGCGTAGGCGAGGGTCGACTTGCCGGACCCGTTCGGGCCCATGATCGCGTGCGTCTCGCCGGCCCGGACGGTGAGGTCGACGCCGGTCAGGATCTGCTTGTCCTCGACGCTGACCGTCAGGCCGCGGATCTCCAGAACGCTCATCAGTCCTCCACGGCGGTGGTCACCTCTACGAAGACCTCACCGCCCTCGATGGTCACGGGGTAGGTGGCGACCGGCTTCGTGGCCGGCAGCCCGGTGGGGGCGCCGGTGCGCAGGTCGAATCGTGAGCCGTGCAGCCAGCACTCGACGGTGCCGTCCTCGACGTCGCCCTCGGACAGCGAGACGTCGGCGTGGCTGCAGACGTCGTTGACGGCCAGCACCTCGCCCTGCGTGCGCGCGAGGCACACCGGCACGTCGCCGACCTTGACGCGGACGGCGCTCTCGTCGACGAGGTCGGACAGGCTCGCGACACGCTCCCTCACGTCGCCACCGCCTCGAGGGTGCGGGCGAGCTCGCGCTCGACCTCGGCCATGAGCCGCTCCTCCAGCTCGGGCAGCCCGATCGACTCGACGACCTCGGCGAAGAAGCCGCGCACCACCATGCGCCGCGCGACGGCGTCCGGAATGCCGCGCGACTGCAGGTAGAACAGCTGCTCGGCGTCGAACCGCCCGGTGGCGCTGGCGTGGCCGGCGCCGGCGATCTCGCCGGTCTCGATCTCGAGGTTGGGCACCGAGTCGGCGCGCGCCTCGGGCGTGAGGAGCAGGTTCCGGTTGAGCTCGTAGGTGTCGGTGCCCGTCGCGCCGGCGCGGATGACGACGTCGCCGATCCACACGGTGTGCGCGGCGTCGCCCTGCAGTGCGTTCTTGTAGGTGACGCGGCTGCGGCAGTGCGGCGCGCCGTGGTCGACCAGCAGCCGGTGCTCGAGGTGCTGGCCGTCGGTCGCGAGCGCGACGCCGCGCAGGTCGGCGTCGCCCCCAGGTGCGGTGTAGTCGACCGTCTCGTTCACGCGCACCAGCGAGCCGCCGTAGGTGACCGACGTCGAGCGGACCCGCGCGTCGCGGCCGAGCCGGGTGGCGACGTGCGCGCCGTGAACGGTGTCGTCCGCCCAGCCCTGCACCTGGACGAGGTCGAGCTGCGCGCCGTCGCCGACGAGGACGCTGACGGCGGCGGCGTAGTGGGCGCTGCCGGCGTACTCGACGACGACCGTCGCGCGGGCCTGCTCGGCGACGTCGACGACGACCGAGCCCCAGACGACCTCGTCGGTGCCGGTGCCGGTCAGCGTCAGGACGACCGGGCGGTCGAGCTCGGCGCCCTTCGGCACCCGCACGACGAGCGATCCGCCCGAGCGCTCCAGGGCCAGCGCGGCGAGCCGGTCGATCGGCAGCGGGAGGTCGGCGCGCAGCGCGTCGTCGGCGTCGACGGACAGCAGCTCGACGCCGTCCGGCAGGTCGCTCTCGACCTTCAGGTGCGCGTCCGAGGGCGCGCCGTCGAGCAGCACGCGGACGCGATCGAGCGGCGTGAAGCGCCACTCCTCCTCGCGACCGGTGGGCGGCGGGAAGGCGTCGACGTCGGCGCTGCGGACGCGCTCCGGGCGCACGCCGGCCGGCTGCCGCGGCGTCGACGCCTTCTGGTTGACCGTCATCGTGCCGTCGGTGATGCCGCCGGTGTCCTTGAGGGCGGCGCGCTCGGTGGCGAGCGCGCTCTCCATGGGGGACGCGCTAGCCAACGGAGCCCTCCATCTGCAGCTCGATGAGCCGGTTCAGCTCGAGCGCGTACTCCATCGGGAGCTCCTTGGCGATCGGCTCCACGAACCCGCGGACCACCATCGCCATGGCCTCCTCCTCGGACAGGCCGCGGCTCATCAGGTAGAAGAGCTGGTCCTCGCCGACCTTGCTGACGGTCGCCTCGTGGCCGAGCGACACGTCGTCCTCGCGCACGTCGACATAGGGGTAGGTGTCGGAACGGCTGACCGTGTCGACGAGCAGGGCGTCGCACACGACGTTGCTCTTGGAGCCGTGCGCACCCTCCTGCACCTGCACGAGGCCGCGGTACGACGTGCGGCCACCGCCGCGGGCCACCGACTTGCTCACGATGTTGCTCGTGGTGCGCGGCGCCGCGTGCACCATCTTCGCGCCGGCGTCCTGGTGCTGGCCCTCGCCGGCGAAGGCGATCGACAGCGTCTCGCCGACGGCACGCTCGCCGAGCAGGTAGCAGGCGGGGTACTTCATCGTGACCTTGGAGCCGATGTTGCCGTCGATCCACTCCATGCGGCCGCCTTCGTGCACGGCGGTGCGCTTGGTGACGAGGTTGTAGACGTTGTTCGACCAGTTCTGGATCGTCGTGTACCGGACGTGCGCGTCCTTCTTCACGATGATCTCGACGACGGCGCTGTGCAGGCTGTCGGAGCTGTAGATCGGCGCGGTGCAGCCCTCGACGTAGTGCACGGACGAGCCCTCGTCGGCGATGATCAGCGTCCGCTCGAACTGGCCCATGTTCTCGGTGTTGATGCGGAAGTACGCCTGCAGCGGGATGTCGACCTTCACGCCCGGTGGCACGTAGATGAACGACCCGCCGGACCACACAGCGGTGTTCAGCGCGGCGAACTTGTTGTCGCCGACCGGGATGACCGAGCCGAAGTACTCGCGGAACAGGTCCTCGTGCTCGCGAAGGCCGGAATCGGTGTCGAGAAAGAGAACACCCTTTTCTTCGAGGTCTTCCCGAATTTGGTGGTAAACGACCTCGGATTCATACTGAGCCGCTACTCCGGCGATGAGTCGCTGCTTCTCCGCCTCCGGGATTCCCAGCTTGTCGTAGGTGTTCTTGATGTCGGCGGGCAGCTCGTCCCAGGTGGTGGCCTGCTTCTCCGTCGAGCGCACGAAGTACTTGATGCTGTCGAAGTCGATGCCGGACAGGTCGGCGCCCCAGGTCGGCATGGGCTTCTTCTCGAACAGCTTCAGGCCCTTGAGACGCATCTTCAGCATCCACTCGGGCTCGCTCTTCTTGGCCGAGATGTCGCGGACGACGTCCTCGGACAGGCCGCGCTTGGCTGCGGCACCGGCGACGTCCGGGTCGGCCCAGCCGAACTCGTAGCCCTTGGCGCCGAGCTGGTCGACGGTGGTCATGAAGAGGTCCCTCCGGAGGTGGTGGACGGGATGTGCAGCGTGCAGACGCCGTCGCCGTGCGCGATCGTCGCGAGCCGCTGGACGTGCGTGTCGAGCAACCGGCCGAGCGCGGCGGTCTCCGCCTCGCACAGCTGGGGGAACTGCTCGGCGACGTGCTGCACCGGGCAGTGGTGCTGGCAGAGCTGGGTGCTGGCCCCGGCGGCGGGCTCCGTCGTGGCGGCGTAGCCGTCGTCGGAGAGCGCAGCGGCGAGCGCGGCCGGACGTTCGGGGCCGGGCACGGCATCGAGCCGGGCGCGGTAGCGCTGCTCGATGTCGCCGGCGCGGCGAGCGGCGAACTGCTCGACGGCCTGCTCGCCGGCGGCCTCGGCGAGGAACCGCATCGCACCGGCCGCGAGGTCGTCGTAGGCGGACGGGCCGGCGGCGTGACCGGCCTCGGTGAGCGCGTACAGCCGCGCCGGCCGGCCGCGGCCTCGGACGACGGGGCGGCGCGGCGTGGCGGTGGTGACGGTGCCCTCCGCGATGAGCGCGTCGAGGTGCCGGCGGACGCCGGCCGCGGTCATCCCGAGCCGCTCGCCGAGCGTGGCGGCGGTCGACGGTCCGAGGTCGAGCAGCAGCGCGCGGACGCGGTCGCGGGTGCGCCGGTCGGCGCTGCGCTCGGTCTCGACGAATTGCACAACGTCAGTGTTGCGCAAATGTCCGACGAGGTCGAACCGGGCGTCCGGCGGCCCGGCGTGACGCCGCCCACGAAGGGCAGCCTCACCTCACCACGCCCGCACACCCTGACCACGCCCGCACACCCTGACCACGCCCGCGATCTTCGTCCTCTGCACACAGCCACGCGGGCCCCACCGTGCACAAGACGAAGATCGCCCACACGAGGCCCGCGATCTTCGTCTTCTGCACACGGCCACGCGGGCCCCACCGTGCACAAGACGAAGATCGCCC
>DATMJH010000179.1:0-3480 GCA_035554015.1 Mycobacteriales bacterium | reverse complement strand
GCGCACGCTGCGGGCCGGGACGACGATCCTCGACGCCGCCGTGGCCGAGACCAAGAAGGCGGGCGCGAGCGTCCTGTCCGGCGAGCAGGCGTTCACCCTGCACGACACGTACGGCTTCCCGATCGACCTCACGCTCGAGATGGCGGCCGAGCAGGGCCTGACCGTCGACGAGCAGGCCTTCCGGTCGCTCATGGACGAGCAGCGGCGCCGGGCCAAGGCCGACGCCGCCGCCAAGAAGACCGGGCACACCGACGTCTCGGCCTACCGGGCGCTGCTCGACGACGCGGGCGCGACGACGTTCACCGGCTACTTCGAGGTGCGCAGCGAGAGCACGCTGCGCGGCCTGCTGGTCGACGGCGAGCGCGCGCAGGAGGCCGCGGAGGGCGACGCCGTCGAGGTCGTCCTCGACCGCACTCCCTTCTACGCCGAGGGCGGTGGCCAGCTGGCCGACGCCGGCCGCATCGTCCTGGCGGACGGCGCCGTGCTCGAGGTCGACGACGTGCAGACCGCCGTGCCCGGCCTGTCGGTGCATCGCGGCCGCGTCGTCAGCGGGTCGGTGCACATCGGCGCCACCGGCGTGTGCGAGGTCGACGTCGAGCGACGGCGGGCGCTGTCGCGGGCGCACACCGCCACGCACCTGGTGCACCAGGCGGTGCGCGCGGCGCTGGGCGAGTCGGCCGCTCAGGCCGGCTCGCTCAACGCACCCGGCCGCTTCCGGTTCGACTTCTCCTCGCCGTCGGCGGTGCCGCCGTCGGTGCTGCTCGACGTCGAGCAGGAGATCAACGAGATCGCGCTGGCCGACCTGGAGGTCCGCGCCTTCGTCACCACCCAGGAAGAGGCCAAGCGCATCGGCGCGCTGGCCCTGTTCGGCGAGAAGTACGGCGACGCCGTCCGCGTGGTCGAGGTGGGCGACTACGCCCGCGAGCTCTGCGGCGGCACCCACGCCGCGCGGTCCGGCCAGCTCGGCATGGTCAAGCTGCTCTCCGAGGGCTCGATCGGCTCCGGCGTGCGGCGGGTCGAGGGCCTGGTCGGTCTCGACGCCTACCGCTACCTCGCCCAGGAGCACGTGCTGCTGGCGCAGATCGCCGGAGCCCTCAACGCCAGGCCCGAGGAGGTGCCCGACCGCGTAGCGGCAGCGCTCGACCGCCTCCGCGAGGCGGAGAAGGAGCTGCAGCAGCTGCGGTCGCGCGAGGTGCTGCAGACGGCAGGCGAGCACGCCGCCGGGGTCAAGGACGTGTTCGGCTTCGGCTACGTCGCGGTGCGGGCCCCCGACGGCACGCCGGGTGACCTGCTGCGCCAGCTGGCGGTCGACATCCGCGGGCGGCTGCCGGCCGACCGGCCCTGCGGCGTGCTGGTGGTCGCCGGCGGCGACAGGGTGCAGCTCGTCGCTGCGGTCAACCCGGCCGGGCGCGCCCGCGGGCTGTCCGCGAACGAGCTGCTGCGCGCCGCAGCCGTGCCGGTCGGCGGTCGCGGCGGCGGCAAGGAGGACCTCGCGCAGGGCGGCGGCACGAACCCCGACGGCATCGCGGAGGCGCTGCTCCAGGGGGAGTACCTCGTCGGCGGGGTGGCGACGCGCTGAGCCGGCCCGGGGTGGTCGTCGCCGTCGACGTCGGCACGGTGCGCGTCGGCGTCGCCGCCAGTGACCCCGACCGGGTGCTCGCCTCCCCGGTCGAGACCGTCCCCGCGCCGGGACACGCCCGGGTGGCCGAGATCGTCACCGAGCGGGGGGCCGTGCTCGTCGTCGTCGGGCTGCCCACGTCGCTGGCCGGTACGGCCCGCAGCGCGTCGGCCGACATGGCCCGTCGCTGGGCGGCGGAGCTCGGGCCGCTGGTCGCGCCGGTCGAGGTGCAGCTGGTCGACGAGCGGCTCACGACGGTGAGCGCCACGGCGGCGCTGCGACGCGCGGGCCGGTCCGCCCGGGCCTCGCGCGGCGTCGTCGACCAGGCGGCCGCCGTCGAGCTGCTGCAGAGCGTGCTGGACGCCGGAGCCGGTCCCCGCCGGTAGGGTCCTGAAGGTGACCGACGTCCTCGACCTGGCCGGTGACCGCCCGCCGGGTCCACGTCGACGGCGCCGGCGCAGCCGCAGCCCGCTGCCCCGCCTGGCCGGCGTCGCCTTCGTGCTCCTGCTGCTGGTGGCCCTGGTCGCGGGCGGCTGGTACGGCGCGCAGCGCGTGCTGTCGGCGTTCGAGTCCGCGGCGGACTACTCCGGACCCGGCACCGGCGAGGTGGTGATCCAGATCCGGCCGGGCGAGACCGCGGCCGTGGTCGCCACGACGCTGCGCGAGAACGACGTCATCGCGAGCCGGCAGGCCTTCCTCGAGGTCGCCAACCCCGACCCGCGCGCATCGAGCCTGCAGCCCGGCTTCTACCGGCTGCGCAAGCAGATGGCGGCCGCCGACGCCTTCGAGCTGCTGCTCGACCCGTCGTCCCGCGTGGTCGGCCGGGTGACCATCCCGGAGGGCTACACCGTCGAGCAGATCCTGCAGGCACTGGCGCAGGGCACGGAGATCCCGCTCGAGCAGTACCAGGCGGCGGCGGCGAACCCCGCGGCCATCGGGCTGCCCGAGTACGCGCAGGGCCGGCTCGAGGGCTTCCTGTTCCCGGCGACGTACGACGTCGAGCCCGGAATGACGGCCGTCGACGTCCTGACGTCGATGACCGACCGGTTCAAGGCGGCCGCGGCCGACCTCCGGCTCGAGGAGCGCGCGGCCGCGCTCGGCATCACGCCCTACGAGGCGGTCGTCGTCGGAAGCCTCATCGAGCGCGAGAGCCGTGTCGACGACGAGCTCCCGAAGGTGGCCCGAGTCGTCTACAACCGTCTGGACCAGGGCATCCCGCTCGGCATCGACGCGGCCATCCTGTACGGGCTCGGACGCACGTCGGGCGGCCTCACCGCCTCTGACCTGGCCAAGGACACGCCGTACGAGAACCGCCGCAAGACCGGGCTGCCGCCCACGCCCATCGCCTCACCCGGTGAGGCGGCGCTCACGGCAGCGCTGCAGCCTGCCGAGGGATCCTGGCTGTACTACGTGCTCAAGGACCGCGAGGGCAACCACCTGTTCACCGACGACTACGACGAGTTCCTGCAGCAGAAGGAGAAGTCGCAGCGCGAGGGGATCTTCTGACGGTCCGGCGGGCCGCCGTGCTCGGCCGCCCGGTGGCGCACTCGCTGTCGCCGCTGCTGCACCGCGCCGCGTACGCAGCACTGGGCCTCGACTGGCGCTACGACGCCGTGGACGTCGGGCCGGACGAGCTGCCCGCGTTCCTCGACGGTCTGGACGACGCGTGGGCCGGCCTGTCGCTGACCATGCCGCTGAAGAGCACGGTGCTGCCGCTGCTGGACGACGTCTCCCCGCTGGCGAGGGACGTCGCAGCCGTCAACACGGTCGTGCTGCGCGCCGGCCGCCTTTCCGGTCACAACACCGACGTCCACGGCATCGAGGCCGCGCTGCGGGAGGCGGGGGTCGACCGCGTGCACCAC
>DATMJH010000178.1:0-2877 GCA_035554015.1 Mycobacteriales bacterium | reverse complement strand
GGCTCGCACGGCCGCGGTGGCGCGCCGAGCCGCTGCTCGGCCTCGGCGAGCAACGAGGTGGTGAGCGCGTCGTGCGCGTCGGCCACCGCCGCCGCGACCGCGAGCACGTCGTCGCCGTCGGCCAGCCGGTCTCGCACGGTGGCGAGCACGCGCGCACCGTGAGCCGCGCCGGAAGCCGGGTCGACGAGCGGCACCGCGCGCCACCTCCGACCGCCCGTCCCGCCCGATCGACCGCTCGTCCGGCACGACGAGCGGGACCTCTTGTGACTCGCGCCACGGTAAGGCAACGTCGCGGCCGACCCCGAGCACTCCGGAGGACCCGTGAGCACCGCCGCCGTCAGCGCCCTCGCCAGCGAGAACCGCCGCTTCGACCCCCCGGCCGAGCTGGCCGCGCAGGCCAACGTCACCGCCGAGGCCTACGAGCTCGCCGAGAAGGACCGGCTGGGCTTCTGGGAGGACGCCGCCCGCCGGCTCGAGTGGGCCCAGCCGTGGGAGCAGGTGCTCGACTGGCAGCCGCCGTTCGCCAAGTGGTTCGTCGGCGGGCGGCTCAACGTCGCCGTCAACTGCGTCGACCGGCACGTCGCCGCGGGCAACGGCGACCGGGTGGCGATCCACTGGGTCGGCGAGCCGGAGGGCGACAGCCGCGACATCACCTACGCCCAGCTGCAGGAGGACGTCGCCCGCGCGGCGAACGCGCTCACCGAGCTCGGCGTGCAGGCGGGCGACCGCGTCTGCATCTACCTACCGATGATCCCCGAGGCCGTCGTCACGATGCTCGCCTGCGCGCGCCTGGGCGCACCGCACTCGGTGGTGTTCGGCGGCTTCTCGGCGCAGGCGCTGGTCGACCGCATCACCGACGCCGACGCGAAGGTCGTCGTCACGGCCGACGGCGGCTACCGGCGCGGGTCGGCGTCGGCCCTGAAGCCGGCTGTCGACGAGGCGGTGGCGCGGTGCCCGGGCGTCGAGCGCGTGCTCGTGGTGAAGCGCACCGGCCAGGACGTCGCCTGGGACGAGACCCGCGACGTGTGGTGGCACGACGTCGTCGACCGCCAGCACGCCACGCACGACGCGCAGGCGTTCGACAGCGAGCACCCGCTGTTCCTGCTCTACACCTCGGGCACCACCGGCAAGCCGAAGGGCATCCTGCACACCTCCGGCGGCTACCTCACCCAGGCGGCGTGGACGCACTGGGCGGTCTTCGACCTCAAGCCCGAGCGCGACGTGTACTGGTGCACCGCCGACATCGGCTGGGTGACCGGGCACAGCTACCTCGTCTACGGGCCACTGGCCAACGGTGCGACGCAGGTCGTCTACGAGGGCACCCCCGACGCCGGCGGGCGCGACCGCTGGTGGTCGATCGTCGAGCAGAAGAAGGTGACGATCCTCTACACCGCCCCGACGGCGATCCGCACGTTCATGAAGTGGGGCGAGGAACTGCCGTCGCAGCACGACCTGTCGTCGCTGCGGGTGCTCGGGTCGGTCGGCGAGCCGATCAACCCGGAGGCGTGGATGTGGTACCGCCGGGTCATCGGCGGCGACCGCTGCCCGATCGTCGACACCTGGTGGCAGACCGAGACCGGCGCGATGATGATCAGCCCGCTGCCGGGGGTGACGTCGTGCAAGCCCGGCTCGGCGATGCGCCCGCTGCCCGGCATCAGCGCCGACGTCGTCGACGCCGAGGGCAACTCGGTCGGCGAGGTCGGCGGCGGCTTCCTGGTGCTCGACGAGCCGTGGCCGTCGATGCTGCGCGGCATCTGGGGTGACGAGCAGCGCTACCGCGACACCTACTGGTCGCGGTTCGAGCGCGACGGGCAGCCGCTGTACTTCGCCGGCGACGGCGCCAAGTGGGACGACGACCACGTGCTCTGGCTGCTCGGCCGCGTCGACGACGTCATGAACGTCAGCGGCCACCGCATCTCCACCACCGAGGTGGAGAGCGCGCTCGTGTCGCATCCGTCGGTGGCCGAGGCGGCCGTCGTCGGCGCCCAGGACCCGACCACGGGGCAGGCGATCGTCGCGTTCGTGACCGTCAAGGGCTCGGTCGCCGACGAGGAGAGCAGCGGCGAGGCCTTCCTGGCCGAGCTGCGCTCGCACGTGGCGCAGGAGATCGGCCCGATCGCCAAGCCGCGCACCATCCTCATCACGCCCGAGCTGCCCAAGACCCGCAGCGGCAAGATCATGCGTCGGCTGCTGCGCGACGTCGCCGAGCACCGCGAGCTGGGCGACGTCACGACCCTGGCCGACCCGACCGTCGTGAACGCCATCAACTCCTCGATGAGCGAGGGCAAGGGCGAGGGGTAGCCGCCGGCGGCGGCCCGACCGACGACCGGCGCAGCCGAACGCGGGACGCGGCGCCGGGCCCGGTGGCACGCTGCCAGGGTGGCAGCGCTGCGTGTGCGCCTCCTGGGACCGCTCGAGGTGGTGGCGGGGCCTGCCGTCGTGCCGTTGCCGGCGGCGAAGGTCCGGTCCCTGCTCGCCCTGCTGGCGATCGACGCCAACACCTCGGTCCCCACCGAGGAGCTGCTCGACCGGCTGTGGTCCGGTGACCCGCCGCCGACGGCGGGGTCGGTCCTGCGCACCTACGTCAGCCGGCTGCGACAGGCGCTGCCCGACGGCGCCGACCGGCTGGTCCGCACCCCGGACGGGTACCGGCTGTGCCTGGCGGACGACGAGCTCGACAGCACCGTCTTCACGTCGACGATCACCGCCGCCACCAGCGTCGGGACCAGCCCGTACGAGACGGTGCGGCTGCTCCGCTCCGCGCTCGGGCTCTGGCGCGGCCCGCCGCTCCGCGAGGTCGCCGACGACCCGCGTGCCATGGCTGAGGCGGGCCGCCTGCAGGCGGCCCGCCTCAGCCATGGCACGCGGGTCGTCGGC
>DATMJH010000177.1:0-2110 GCA_035554015.1 Mycobacteriales bacterium | reverse complement strand
ACGCTGGAGGGCCGCCGGGTCGGCGTGGAGGGTGTCGGCAAGGTCGGCTCGCACCTGGTCGACCACCTGGTCGAGGACGGCGCCTCCGTGGTGGTGAGCGACGTCAGCGCGGCGGCGCTCGAGCGGGTGCAGGCGCTGCAGCCGAGCGTGGAGGTGGCCGACCGCGAGGCGCTGCCGACGATGGCGCTCGACGTCTACGCGCCCTGCGCGCTCGGCGGGTCGCTGTCGGACGAGCTGCTCCCGCACCTGCAGGCCGCCGTCGTCTGTGGCGCGGCCAACAACCAGCTCGAGCACCCCGGCGTCGAGCAGGCGCTGGCCGCGCGGGGAGTGCTCTACACGCCCGACTACGTCGCCAACGCCGGCGGGCTGTGCCAGGTGGCGGACGAAGCGCTCTCGCTGCACAGCGGCGGCTTCCGGTTCGAGCGGGCGAGGAAGAAGGCCGCCTCGATCTACGACACGACGCTGGCGGTCTTCCGGCTCGCCGAGGCCGAGGGCCTGCCGCCCGCGGTGGCCGCCGACCGGCTTGCCGAACGCCGGATGAGCGAGGTCTCGCGGCTGCGCTCGATCACCCTGCCGGGGGGCTGACCGGCCGGGGTGTCGCGGTGCCCCGCACCCTGTAGCCTGTGCGCGGGCAACCACACCGTCTCGGGCCGGGAGCCCGACCACGCTGAGCACCCACCCGGGGCCCGTTCGCCCCGATACGTCGCGACGAGGGGGTCGAGCCATGGGGCGCGGCCGTGCCAAGGCCAAGCAGACCAAGGTCGCCCGTGAGCTGAAGTACAGCGCGGGCCACCTCGATCCCGAGCGCCTGAAGGCCGAGCTCGCCTCGGGCTCCCCGTTCCCGACCGCGTCGACGTCGTCCTCCGACGAGGACGAGGAGTTCGAGGACCCCTACGCGGACGAGTTCGACGACGAGGACGACGACGCCGGGCGCTGAGCGCTCGAGCTGAGCGCGCTCGGCCGCGGCGGCGGCCTGCCGCGCGCACGCCTGCCGCTGCGGCACCTGACTACGCCGGGTGCTCGCCCACCATGCGCACCGAGCCGTCGCCGTCGCCGACCTGCCCGGCGACCCACGCCGGCACGTGCCGCGCGGTGAGCACGGCGAGCGCGCGGTCGACGTCGTCCGGCGGCACGAGCGCGACCATCCCGACGCCCATGTTGAACGTCCGCTCCATCTCCTCGCGCTCGACGCGGCCGCGGGCCTGCACGAGCCCGAACACCGGCGGCACGCTCCAGGTGCTCCGGTCGACGGTCGCCGACAGGTGCCTCGGGAGAACTCTGGCCAGGTTCGCCGCCAGCCCGCCGCCCGTGACGTGCGAAAAGGCGTGCACGCCGGTCTCGGCGATCAGCGCAAGGCAGTCCTTCGCGTAGACCCGGGTCGGCGTCAGCAGCGTCTCGCCGAGCCCGCCGCCGAGCTCGTCGACGTGCGCCTCGAGCCGCATCCGCTCGCGGTGCAGCAGCACGTGCCGCACCAGCGAGAAGCCGTTGCTGTGCACACCGGACGACGCCATCGCGATGACGACGTCCTCGCGCTGGACCCGCTCGGCCCCGAGCACGGCGTCGGCCTCCACCACGCCGACGCCGGTGCCGGCGATGTCGTAGTGGTCGTCGGGCATGAGGCCGGGGTGCTCGGCCGTCTCGCCGCCGACGAGCGCGCAGCCGGCGAGCTCGCAGCCGGCCGCAATGCCGCCGACGATCTCGGCGATGCGCTCGGGCACCACCCGGCCGACCGCGACGTAGTCCTGCATGAACAGCGGCTCCGCGCCGCAGACGACGAGGTCGTCGACGACCATTCCGACCAGGTCGATGCCGACGGTGTCGTGCTTGTCCAGCGCCTGGGCCACGGCCAGTTTGGTGCCGACGCCGTCGGTGCTGCTGGCCAGCAGCGGCGAGCGGTACCTGCTCGTGTCGAGGCGGAACAGCCCCGCGAAGCCACCGAGCCCGCCGACGACCTCCGGCCGGGTCGCCCGCGCGACCTTGCCCTTCATCAGCTCGACGGCGCGGTCGCCGGCGTCGATGTCGACGCCGGCGTCCGCGTAGGAGCTCATCGAGCCCGCCGCGCGGTGGGCGGGCGACGTCCGGCGACGGTCAAGAGCGGGTCTCCGGGAAC
>DATMJH010000176.1:0-11966 GCA_035554015.1 Mycobacteriales bacterium | reverse complement strand
TGCAGGGGATGCTCTGGGCGACGTCACCGGCGGCGACCGAGCTCGAGACGCACGTGCTCGACTGGATCGCCGAGCTGCTCGGCCTGCCGGCGGCGTTCCGCTCCGACGGGACCGGCGGCGGCGTCGTCCAGGACAGCGCGTCGAGCTCGTCGCTGGTCGCGCTGCTGGCCGCGCGGGAGCGCGCGACGCACGGCGGGACGAACCGCGACGGCACGGCGCACGCCGACCTCGTCGCGTACACGTCATCGCAGGCGCACAGCTCGATCGAGAAGGCGGTGCGGGTCGCGGGCATCGGGTCGGCGAACCTGCGCCTGGTCGACGTGGACGCCGCGACGCTGGCCATGGACCCCGCCGCACTCGCCGCCGCCATGGACGCTGACGCGCGCGCCGGCCGGCGGCCGTTCTTCGTCGCCGCGACCGTCGGCACGACCGGCACGGGGGCGCTCGACCCGCTGCGCGAGATCGGTCGCGTCGCACGGCGGCACGGCGCGTGGCTGCACGTCGACGCCGCGATGCACGGCGCGGCGGCGGTGTGCCCGGAGCTGCGGCACGCGCAGGACGGCGTCGAGCTGGCGGACAGCTACGTCGTCGACGCGCACAAGTGGCTGTTCACCAACTTCGACTGCTCGGCGTTCTGGGTCGCCGACCGGGCGGCGCTGACCTCGGCGCTGTCGATCGTGCCGGAGTACCTGCGCAACGCCGCCACCGAGTCGGGCGACGTCATCGACTACCGCGACTGGATGGTGCCGCTGGGCCGCCGGTTCCGCGCGCTCAAGCTGTGGTTCGTGCTGCGCTGGTACGGCGCGGAGGGCCTGCGCCACCACGTCCGCCGGCACGTCGAGCTGGCACAGGCGTTCGCCGGCTGGGTCGACGACCACCCGCGGCTCGACCGGCGGGCGCCCGCGCCGCTGAACCTGGTCTGCCTCGCGCACGTCGACGGCGACGCCGCGACGCAGCGGCTGCTCGACGCGGTCAACTCCTCGGGCGAGGCGTTCGTGACGCACACCCGCGTCGCCGGCCGGCTGGTGGTGCGGGTGTCGGTGGGCGCCACGTGGACCGAGCGGCGGCACGTCGAGCGGCTGCAGCAGCTGCTGGACGGCGCCGCCGGCTGAGGGCCCGACGCGGCCCGGCGCGCCGCCCGGTTCCTGTCGGAGGGCCGACCTACCTTCGCGACATGCGCCTGCTCCACACCTCCGACTGGCACCTCGGCCGGTCCCTGCACCGGGCCGACCTGCGCGAGGCGCAGTCGGCGTTCCTCGACGCCCTGGTCGAGACGGCGCGCGCCGAGCGGGTGGACGCCGTGCTGGTCAGCGGTGACGTCTACGACCGCGCGGTGCCGCCGGTCGACGCCGTCGCGCTGCTCGAGGACGCGCTCGTCCGGCTGCGCGCCACCGGGGCGCGTGTCGTCGTCACGAGCGGCAACCACGACTCCGCCCGCCGGCTGGGCTTCGGCGCGGGGCTGGTCGAGGGCGCCGGGGTGCACCTGCGCACCCGGCCGGACGGCGTCGCCGACCCCGTGCTGCTCGCGGACGAGCACGGTGCCGTCGCCGTCTACGGCCTGCCCTACCTGGAGCCGGACGCCGTGCGCGCCGACCTGCCGCCCGACCCGGCGGACCCGTCCGCGCCCGCGCCGCGAGGTCAGGAGGGCGTCGTCCTGCGCGCCGCCGCCTGCGCCCGCGCCGACCTCGCCGCGCGCGGCAGGCCGCGCTCGGTCGTGCTGGCGCACGCGTGGGTGTCGGGCGGGGAGGCGAGCGAGAGCGAACGCGACATCACGGTCGGCGGTGTCGGGCGTGTGCCGGTCACCGCGTTCGACGGCTTCACGTACGCCGCGCTGGGCCACCTGCACGGGCCGCAGGTGCTGCGCGACGAGGTCCGCTACAGCGGCTCGCCGCTGCCGTACTCGTTCTCCGAGGCCGGGCACGTGAAGGGCTCCTGGCTCGTCGAGCTCGACGCCCGGGGCCTGGCCCGCGTCGAGCACGTGCCGGCGCCGGTGCACCGCCGGCTGTCGGTCCTGCGGGGCGAGCTCGACGAGCTGCTCTGCTCGGCGCGGTTCGCCGAGCAGCAGTCGCACTGGGTGTCGGCCGTGCTCACCGACGCCGCCCGTCCCGAGGGCGCCTTCGACCGGCTGGCGGCGCGCTTCCCGCACCTGCTGACCCTGTCGTGGGAGCCCTCGGGCGCCGCACCGGCCGGCAGCTACCGGGCCCGCGTCGCCGGGCGGTCCGACGTCGAGGTCGCGGCGGGCTTCGTCGAGCACGTGCGCCGCACCCCCGCCACCGACGCCGAGCAGGCCCTGCTGGCTGATGCGCTGGCGGCCGCTGCCCGGCGCGACGCCGAGCACGTCTGTGTCGACGCCGAGCCTGCGGACGACGTCGTGGCCGGGGCCGTCGCGTGAGGCCGCACCTCCTGCAGCTCACCGCGTTCGGCGCGTTCGCCGGCACGGTCGTGCTCGACCTCGACGCGCTCGCATGGGGCGGCCTGTTCCTGCTGCACGGCGAGACGGGCGCGGGCAAGACGACGCTGCTCGACGGCATCGGCTTCGCCCTGTTCGGCCGGGTGCCGGGGCCGCGCGCGACGGCCAAGCGGCTGCGCTCCGACCACGCGGCTCCGGACGTCCGCACCTCGGTGACGCTCGAGGTGAGCCTGGCCGGCCGCCGGCTGCGCATCACCCGCAGTCCCGAGCAGGAGCGCGCCCGGCTGCGCGGCAGCGGCACCACCCGTGAGCCCGCCAAGGTGCTGCTCGAGGAGCAGGTCGACGGCACCTGGCAGTCGGTGTCCACCCGGGTCGGGGAGGCCGACCGGGAGATCGCCGACCTCGTCGGGATGTCGGCCGAGCAGTTCTACTCCGTCGTGCTGCTGCCGCAGGGCGACTTCGCGCGCTTCCTGCGCGCGGGCTCCGACGAGCGCGCGGCGCTGCTCGAGCGGCTGTTCGGCACCGACAGGTTCCGCAGCGTCGAGCACTGGCTGGCCGACCGGCGCCGCACCTCCGCGGCGGCGCGTGACGCCGCGCGCGACTCCGTGACCCGGCTCGCGGCACGGGTGGCGCAGGTCGCCGGTGTCGACGAGCCGGACGACGTCGTCGACGGCTGGGCCGGTGCGCTGTGCGCGGCGGCCTCGGACACGGCCGCCGCCGCGCAGCGCGACGCGCTGCGGCAGCAGGCGGCGCTCGACCAGGCGCTCGCCGCCGCAGAGGCTGCCTCGGTGCTGGCCGACCGGCAGCAGCGCCGCCGCTCGGCGCTGGCCGAGCAGGAGCGGCTCGATGCCGAGGCCGCCGCCGTCACCGCCCTGGCAGCAGAGCTCGACGACGCCGTGCGCGCCGCCGAGTGCAGCGCGCTGCTCGACGACGCCGCCGCGCGCGACGACGCCCTCGCCACCGCCGTCGCGCTGGTGGCGTCACGGCGCCTCGAGCTGCCCGAGGACGGGCGGTGCGCGAGCGTCGAGCAGCTGCAGCGGCGCCGCGACGCGCTGGGAGAGCGCGCCGGTCGATTGCAGGCGCTGCAGGCGGACGCCGACCGCGCCGCAGCCGAGCAGCGGGCAGCCGCCCGCGCCGCCGGCGCGGCAGAGGCGGCCGAGCTCGAGCTGGCGGAGCTGGCGCGGGCGACCGCGCAGCTGCCGGCCCGTCGCGCCGGCGCCGAGCAGCGGCGGACGGCGGCGCAGGACGCCCAGGTGCGCGTGCCCACCCTCGTCGCCGAGCTCGAGCGAGCGGTCGCTGCGGTGCAGCGCGCCCGCGAGCTGGCCGCTCACGCCGCACAGGTCGAGCCGCTGCGTGCCCGGCACATCGCCGCCCGCGAGGCCGCGGCCGACGCGCGCGAGCTCGCCCAGGACCTGCGCGAGCGGCGCATCGACGGGATGGTCGGCGAGCTGGCCGCCACGCTCGTGGCGGGCGACCCCTGCCTGGTGTGCGGCTCGCCCGATCACCCCGACCCGGCCGAGGTGCAGGGCGAGGCCGTCGACCGCGAGCGTGAGCGCGAGGCCGCCGGCACCGCCGAGCGGCTGCAGACCGAGGCCGGGCGGCTGGGCAACGAGCTCGCCGCGCTGGAGGCCACCTGCCGCGCGCTGGCCGACGGTGCCGCCACGACCGACGCCGACGCCCTGGCCGCCTCGGCGTCGCAGGCCTCGAGCTCGCGCTCCGCCGCAGGCAGGTCGGCAGCGGCCGCGCAGCCGTGCAGGCCGAGCTCACCGCCGCCGTCGCCGAGCAGGAGGCGGCCGCGCTCCGGTCGGCGGCCGCGCTCGACGTGGTGCGTTCCGAGCTCGGCGACGCCGTCGACCTCGCGCAGGCTCGAGCGCAGGTCCGTGACGAGGCCGCCACGGTCGCGGCCGTGCTGGTCGCGCAGGAGCAGCACGCCGCCGCGGTGCGGGAGGCCGGGCGCGCCGCGGCCGCCGCCGCGGATGCCGCACGGGCCGCCGGCTTCGACGACGTCCCGGCCGCCCGGGCCGCGCGCCGCAGCCCGGCCTGGCGGCAGCAGGCAGCGACCAGGGTGCGCGCGCACGGCGAGGCCCGCGCGGCGGTCGGCGCCGCGCTGGCCGACCCTGACCTCGACGTCCCCCTCGAGCCACCTGCCGACCTGTCCGGCACCGCAGCCACGGTCGCGGCCGGGCGCGCGGCGCACGCCGCCGCCGTGGCCGAGGCCGGCCGGCTCGGCGACCGCGCCCACCAGCTGGCCGGTCTGGTGCCGCAGCTCGAGGCCGCGCTGGCCGGGCTGGCGCCGCTGGCCGAGCGCGCCACCGAGGTCAAGGCGCTCGCCGACCTCGCCGCTGGGCAGGGGGCCAACACGCTGCGCATGACGCTGTCGGCCTACGTCCTCGCCGCCCGGCTCGAGGAGGTCGCGGCGGTGGCGAGCGAGCGGCTGCTGCGCATGACGCAGGGGCGGTACTCGCTGGTGCACACCGATGCCGGCCGGGGCGCCGGGAAGTCCGGGCTGGGGCTGCTCGCCCGCGACACCTGGACCGGCCAGGACCGCGACACCAGCACGCTGTCCGGCGGTGAGACCTTCCTGGCCAGCCTGTCGCTCGCGCTCGGGCTGGCCGACGTCGTCGCTGCCGAGGCCGGCGGCGCCCGCACGGAGGCGCTGTTCGTCGACGAGGGCTTCGGCACGCTCGACGACGAGACCCTCGAGCAGGTCATGGACGTCCTCGACGGGCTGCGCGAGGGCGGCCGGGTCGTCGGGCTGGTGAGCCACGTCGCGGAGCTGCGGCAGCGCATCCCGACGCAGGTGCACGTCCGCAAGGGCCGCGCCGGCAGCGACCTGTCGCTCCTCGGCGTGTGACGCCCCGCGCACGGCAGCGCCCCGGCGACGAGGCCGCCGGGGCGCTGCAGGTCGAGCGGGCGGCTACGAGCCCGGGATCTCCTCGACGATGTCGTTGCCGCTGGGCAGGTCGTTGCGCACGTCCTCGATCCAGCCCTCGAGGCGGTCGAGGTTCTGCTCGTCGTTGACGAACACGGCCGCGCCGGCGATGACGGCGGCGCCGAGCAGCAGGCCGAGCAGTGCGGTGACGAGACCACCGATGGCGACGCCCTTCCCGGTCACACCGACGCGGCGCGACATCTTGATGCCTGCGATGCCCAGGATCAGCCCGATGAGGCCCAGCACCACCGCCACCGGGGCGAGGATCGCGGTGAGCGCCGTGAACAGCGCAGCGACGCCGAACACGAGCGCGAAAGCCGCGGCGGCGCTGGTCTTGGCCGGGCGGACGAAGCGGCGCTCCTCGTAGCGCTCGTCGGGGCCGGCCGTCGCGACGGCGCCGGTGCGCTCGTGGCTGTCGGCGACGCCGTCGTGGTCATGGTCACCGGCGTGGCGGGCGCGAGTTCCGGTCATCCGCGAGGTGACGTCGGCGTCGGTGGTCGTGCCGTGCGCGTGGTCGTGGTCACGATCGACCCGGGTCGAGCCGTGGTCGTCGTCGTGGCGGTCCTTCGAGCCGAACATGTGAGCCCTCCGTCGTCAGGGTGCGTCGGGACGGGTGGTGCCCGGTATCGGCACTGCTCGCACATGACGACCGGGTGAAGCCCCTGGTCAGGCCCCCAGGTAGGGCCGGCCGACGGCGGTCGGGCGCTTGTCCACCGGTGTCCCGGAGCCGTCCCGACGTCCGTACGACGACGGCAGCTCGACCGGGTCGCCACCGGCGGCGGCGGCCCACGCGGGGGAGCGTCCGGCCCAGCCGAGCACGAGGTGCGCCTCGCCGGCGAGCAGCCGCTGCACGCGTACGCCGCCGGTGGCGCGGCCCTTGCGCGGGTACTCCGACAGCGGCGTCACCTTCACGCTGGAGACCTGTCCCCAGGCCAGCTGGGTCGGGCCCTTCGCGCGCCCTTCGGGCGGGAGTCCCGCGCCGGTGACGACGACAGGCTCCTCGACGACGTCGAGCACGTCCTCGGGTGCGCGGAGGTCGACGGCACTGAAGCCGACGAGCTGCGCGCCGGCGGCCAGCTTCATGCCGGCCATGCCACCCGCCGCGCGGCCCTGCGGGCGGACGGCGCTCGCAGGGAAGCGGAGCAGGTCACCCGTGGAGGAGAAGAAGACCAGCTCCTCCTCACCCGTCTCGAGCTCGACCGCGCCGACGACCTCGTCACCGGGCTTCAGCGCGATGACGTCGACGGCGTCGCCCTTCGCCGACCAGTCGGGCACGACGCGCTTGACGACGCCCTGCTTGGTGGCGAGGGCGAGGCCGGGTCCGACGTCGGCGAGGGCCGTCAGCGCGAGCACCCGCTCGCCGCGCTCCAGCGGCGCGAACTCCTGCACCGGTGCCCCACCGCGCAGCGACAGCGCGCCGGTGGTGACCGGCGGGACGTCGGGCAGGTCGAGCACGTTGGTGCGCAGCACCCGGCCGGCGCTCGTGACGAGGCCGACGGTGCCGCGCGTCGTCGCGCGGGCGCGGGAGAGCACGACGTCGTGACGCACGCGCCCGGTGCGGCGCTTGCGGCCGCCGCCGTCCCCCTCGCCGTCGGCGTGCAGCAGCGTCCGCGCCACGAGCCCGGCGGACGACAGCACGACGTCGCACGGCTCGTCCGCGACCTCGAGCGAGGTCGCCCGACGCTGAACGAGCGCTTTGAGGTCGCCGCCGACGAGCACGGTGCGCCGCGGGCTGCCGTGCTCGGCGGCCACCTCGGCGAGCTCGCCGTCGATGACCCGCCGCAGCACCACCGGGTCGCCGAGGATCTCCTCCAGCTCGGCCATGCGCCGGCGCAGCTCGGCCAGCTCGGTCTCGAGCTTCTCCACCTCGAGCGCGACCAGCCGGCGCAGCTGCATGTCGAGGATGTAGCCGGCCTGCACGTCGGTGAGCTCGAAGGCCGCCGTCAGCGCGGCGCGGGCCTCCGCGACGTCGGCGCTGGCCCGGATGATGCGGACCACCTCGTCGATGTTCGCCAGGGCGAGCAGCAGGCCCTCGACCAGGTGCGCGCGCTCCTGCGCGCGGCGCAGCCGGTAGCGCGAGCGGCGCGTGACGACGTCGACCCGGTGGTCCAGGAAGACCTGGAGGAGGTCCCGCAGGCCCAAGGTGCGCGGCTGGCCGTCGACGAGGGCGAGGTTGTTGATGCCGAAGCTCTCCTCCAGCGGGGACAGCCGGTACAGCTCGGCGAGCACGGCCTGGGGGTTGAAGCCGGCCTTGACCTCGATGACCAGCTGCGTGCCGCGGTGCCGGTCGGTGAGGTCCTTGATGTCGCTGATGCCCTGCAGCTTCTTGCCGGTGACCAGCTCCTTCACCTTCGCGATGACGCGCTCTGTGCCGACGCCGTAGGGAAGCTCGGTGACGGTGATCTGCGTCTTGCCGCGGGCCAGCGGCGAGACCTCCGCCGTCGCGCGCATGCGGACGACGCCGCGGCCGGTCTCGTAGGCCTGCCGGACCTCCTCCATGCCGAGCAGCTGGCCGCCGGTGGGCAGGTCGGGCCCGGGCACGAACGCCAGCAGGTCGTCGAGGTCGGCGTCGGGGTGCTCGAGCAGGTGCCGCGCGGCGTCGACCACCTCGACGAGGTTGTGCGGGATCATGTTCGTCGCCATGCCGACGGCGATGCCGGACGTGCCGTTGACGAGCAGGTTCGGGAAGGCCGCGGGCAGCACGGACGGCTGCTCGAGCGAGCCGTCGTAGTTCGGCTCGGTGTCGACGGTCTCCTCGTCGAGGCCGTCGGTCAGCAGCAGCGCCGCCGGCGTCATGCGGCACTCGGTGTAGCGGCTGGCGGCCGGCGCGTCGTCGGGCGAGAAGCCCCAGTTGCCGTGCCCGTCGATGAGCGGCATCCGCATCGCGAAGCCCTGCGCCATGCGCACCATCGCGTCGTAGATGGCGCTGTCGCCGTGCGGGTGGAAGCGCCCCATGACGTCGCCGACGACGCGAGCGCTCTTGACGAACCCGCGGTCGGGACGCAGGCCGGTGTCGGCCATCGAGTACAGGATCCGCCGGTGCACCGGCTTCAGGCCGTCGCGCGCGTCCGGCAGCGCCCGGCTGTAGATGACCGAGTACGAGTACTCCAGGTAGCTGGTCTCCAGCTCCTCGACGACGTCGGTGTCGACGATCGTCCCGTCGCCCTCGAACGGCGGGATCTCCCCGCCGCGCCCTGGCGACCTCCGCCGCGCCACTACCCCTGCCCTCCTCTGCCCTTGCGTCCGCCTCTCCCGGCACCCGCTGTGGCCACCTGGGCGGACGTCCCGCCGTCGCCGCCTCGTGCGTCCGCCTCCGTGCGCGGGTGCTGTGGCCAGGTGGGCGGACGCAGCGTGCTCATGTGCGCGAGGCCCGTCACGTGTCGAGGCCTCTCACGTGTCCAGCACAGCCTTGTCGACGCGGTCGGCGCTGCTGACGATGAAGTCGCGGCGCGGCGCGACGTCGTTGCCCATCAGCAGCTCGAGCGCGCGCTCGGCGGCCTCGACGTCACGCAGCTGAATGCGGCGCAGCGTGCGGGACGCCGGGTGCATGGTCGTCTCGGCCAGCTGGTCGGGGTCCATCTCGCCCAGGCCCTTGTAGCGCTGGATCTGGCCCTTCACCTTCTTGCCGGACGCGTCGAGCCTCTTGAGCAGCTGCTGCAGCTGCTTGTCGGTGTAGGTGTAGTGCGTCTCCCCGCCCGACACCTCCACGCGATGCAGCGGCGGGGTGGCCGCGTACAGGCGGCCGGCCTCGATGACCGGCCGCATGTACCGGGCGAACAGCGTGATGAGCAGGCACCGGATGTGCGCGCCGTCGACGTCGGCGTCGACCATGATCGCGATCTTGCCGTAGCGCATCTGCTCGAGGTCGAACGTGCGCCCGCTGCCCGCGCCGACGACCTGGATGATGGCCGCGCACTCGGCGTTGTTGAGCATCTCGGTGATGCCGGCCTTCTGGACGTTGAGGATCTTGCCGCGCAGCGGCAGCAGCGCCTGGTACTCCGAGTTGCGCGCCAGCTTGCCGGTGCCGAGCGCGGAGTCCCCCTCGACCAGCCACAGCTCGGTGCGGTCGACGTCGGTCGAGCGGCAGTCGGCGAGCTTGGCGGGCAGCGTCGAGGTCTCGAGGGCGTTCTTGCGCCGTGCCGCCTCCTTGTGCGCTCGCGCCGCCTGCCGGGTCTTGGCGGCTGCGGCGACCTTCTCGAGCACCTGCCGCGCGACCGCCTTGGTCTTGCGGTTCTCGAGGAACTGCGCCTTCAGGCCCTTGCCGACGACGTCGGCCACGATCTTGCTGACGCCGGGGGTGCCGAGCTCGTCCTTGGTCTGGCCGAGGTACTGCGGCTCAGGCACTTTCACCGTCACCACGGCGGTGAGGCCCTCGAGCACGTCGTCCTTGACCACCGGGTCGTCGTTCGCCTTGAGCACGCGCGCCGCCTTGAGCGCGTCGTTGAGCGCGCGCAGCAGGGCGCGCTCGAAGCCGTTCTGGTGCGTGCCGCCGTGCCCCGTGGCGACGACGTTGCAGAAGCTCTGGACGACGGTGTCGTAGCCGGTGCCCCAGCGGAAGGCGACGTCGACCTCGCACGTCCGCTCGACCGTCTGCGTGGTCATGTGCCCGGCGTCGTCGAGCACCGGCACGGTCTCCTTGTAGGTGCCGCTGCCGGTGATGTGCACCGGGTCGTGCACCGGCTTGTCGCTCGCCAGGTGCTCGACGAAGTCGGCGGTGCCGCCGTCGAACCGGAAGGTCTCCTCGACCAGCTCGTCGGAGCGCCGGTCGAGCACCGCCAGCTCGAGACCCGGGACGAGGAAGGCCGTCTGCCGCAGCCGCGCGTGCAGCTTGTCGACGTCGACCGCCGAGCCCTTGGTGAACAGCGCGAGGTCCGGCCACCAGCGGATCGCCGTTCCGGTGGAGGACTTCGGCGCCTTGCCGGCGACCGACAGACCGTCGCGGCGGGTGAAGGGCGCGTCCGGCGTCGGACCGCCGCGGCCGTCCTTGAACACGCCGGGCACGCCGCGCTGGAACGACATGGTGTGGACCCGCCCGGCCCGCCGGACGGTGACGTCGAGCCGCGCCGACAGCGCGTTCACCACGGACGCGCCGACGCCGTGCAGGCCGCCGGAGGTCTTGTAGCCGCCGCCGCCGAACTTGCCGCCGGCGTGCAGCTTGGTGAGCACCAGCTCGACGCCGGTGAGCCCGCTGCGGGGCTCGACGTCGACCGGGATGCCGCGGCCGTCGTCGGCCACCTCGACCGAGCCGTCGTCGTGCAGGGTCACCTCGATGCGGGAGCAGTGCCCGGCCAGCGCCTCGTCGACCGAGTTGTCGACGATCTCGTAGGCCAGGTGGGTCAGGCCCTTGCTGTCGGTCGAGCCGATGTACATGCCGGGCCGCTTGCGGACGGCCTCCAGCCCCTCGAGCACCGACAGGCTGTGCGCGGTGTAGTCGCCGGTGCCCTTGCGGGAGCGCGGGGTGGAGCGGGCGGCCGGGCTGGTCACCGGGCGGGTCCTGCCTCTCGGTCGTGCGGGTCGGGACGGGCGGTCGGCGGGCGCTCGCGGGCCGACCGCCGAGCCGTCTCACGCTGTCACGCGACGGCCCGCGGGCGGCGGAGCGACACGGGGAAGCCCGCGCCGGCCCCTATGGTGCACCGCGTGGAGCCGCCGCAGGCGCCGTCCGGGGCGGCGGGGGACGGCCGCCGCGACCTGCGAGCACTGCCCAAGGCGCACCTGCACCTGCACCTGACCGGCGGGATGCGGCCGACGACGCTCGTCGAGCTCGCCGCGAGGCACGGCGTCCGGCTGCCCGAGGAGCTGCTGGACCCGGCGGGCGCGCGGGTGGACGTGAGCGTCCGGCGCGGCTGGTCGCGCTTCCAGCGCCTCTACGACGCCGCCCGTGACGTCGTCCGCACGCCCCGCGACGTCCGTCGGCTCGTGCACGAGATCGCCGAGGACGAGCGGGAGGCCGGCTCCGGCTGGGTCGAGGTGCAGGTCGACCCGTCGTCGTACGCCGCCCGGATGGGTGGGCTGCCGGCCACGGTGGAGCTCGTGCTGTCCGCGATGGCCGACGCGACGGCGGCGACCGGCGTCGGGATGGCGCTGGTGGTGGCGGCGAACCGGACGCGGCACCCGTTCGAGGCCGAGACGCTGGCCCGGCTGGCCAAGCGGTACGCCGGGCAGGGCGTCGTCGGCTTCGGGCTGTCGAACGACGAGACGCGCGGGCCGCCCGAGGAGTTCGCCAAGGCCTTCCGCATCGCCCGCGACGCCGCCCTGCTGTCGGTGCCGCACGCCGGGGAGACGCGCAGCGACCGCAGCGTGCGCGGTGCGGTGCACGCCCTCGGTGCCCACCGGATCGGGCACGGCGTGCGCGCGGTCGAGGACGCGCCGACCGTCGAGCTGCTCGCCGAACGCGGTGTGGTGCTCGAGGTCTGCCCGGCGTCGAACGTGGCGCTGGGCGTGGCCGGCGCCGTCGAGGAGGTCCCGGTGCGCGCTCTGCGGGAGGCCGGCGTCGCCGTCGCCCTCGGTGCGGACGACCCGCTGCTGTTCCGGTCCGGGCTGCTGGAGCAGTACGAGGCGGTACGGGTCAGCGCGGCGCTGTCGGACGCCGACCTCGCCGACCTCGCCCGCTGCGCCGTCCGCGGC
>DATMJH010000175.1:0-5033 GCA_035554015.1 Mycobacteriales bacterium | reverse complement strand
GCCGCGGCGAACAGCACCACGTACCCGGCGGTGCTGTCGGTCGTCGCCGCGACCAGCACGACGCCGACGACGATGACGCCGTGGATCGCGTTCGCGCCCGACATCAGCGGCGTGTGCAGCGTCGCCGGCACCTTGCCGATGACCTCGTAGCCGACCAGCAGCGCCAGCACGAACACCGTGACGGTCGCGAGCAGCTCGTCAGGCATCGCGGCCCCCGCGGCCCCCGCGGTGTCGTGAGCGCCAGCGAGCGACGTCGTGGGGTTGGCTCATCTCGCTCCCTCCAACGCAGCCGAGACGGCCGGGTGCACGACCCGGCCGCCGTGGGTGATGACCAGCCCGCGCTGCACCTCGTCCTCCAGGTCGATCGCCAGGGCGCCGTCGCGGGTCAGGTAGGCGAGCAGCGCGACGACGTTGCGCGAGTACGCCGACGACGCCGCGCGCGGCACCTGCGCCGCGAGCGTGCCGGCGCCGACGACCGTCACGCCGCCGTCGGTGACGACGACGGTGCCGGGCTTGGAGCCCTCGACGTTGCCGCCCAGGTCGCTGGCCGCGCCGTCGACGACGACCGACCCCGGGCGCATCCGCGCGAGCGCGGTGGCCGGCACGAGCACCGGCGGCGGCCGTCCGGGCACCTGCGCGGTGGTGATGACGACGTCGAACCGCGCGACCGCCTCACCGACCGCGGCGACCAGCGCCGCCTGCTCGTCGTCCGTCAGCGGCCGGGCGTAGCCGCCCTCGCTCGCCACGGTGACGCCGACGTCGAGCACCTGGGCGCCGAGCGAGCGGATGTCGGCCTGCGCGCTCTCGCGCACGTCGAACGCCGAGACGATCGCGCCGAGCCGGCGCGCCGTCGCGATGGCCTGCAGACCGGCGACCCCGGCGCCCAGCACCAGCAGCGTCGCGGGCTTGGTGGTGCCGGCTGCGGTGGTGAGCATCGGGAAGAAGCCGCCGTAGGTGTCGGCGGCGAGCACCGCGGCCTTGTAGCCGGCGACGCTGGCCTGCGAGGTCAGCGCGTCCATCGTCTGCGCTCGGCTCACCGTGCGGGGGATCGTGTCGAAGCTGACGGCGGTGATGCCGGCCTTGGCGTACTGCCGCATCGCGGTCGGCTCGAGCAGCGGCTGCAGCAGCCCGACCAGCACCTGGCCCTGGCGCAGCGGGTGCAGCGGCGGCGGCGTCAGGCAGACCAGCACCGAGCTGCGCTCGAGCAGCGTCGCGCGGTGCACGACCGTGGCGCCCGCGGCGGTGTACTCGTCGTCACCGAACCACGCGCGCTTGCCCGCGCCGGTCTCGACGACCACCTCGTGCCCGGCGCCCCGCAACCGCGTGACGCCGTCGGGTGTGAGCGCCACCCGGCTCTCGTCGCGGCCCTGCTCGCGCAGGACACCGACCGTCTGCCCCTGCTCCGGGACCATCTGCGCGGACCTCCCAGCCGTGACGGGTGCGCCGTGCCCATCCTGGCCGGTCCGCGCCCCGGGAGGCGGGACTACGCGCCGTCGACGACCGCGTCGATCCGGCGGGCGAGCTCGAGATCCGCCGCGGTGACCGCGTCGCAGACGTGGGTCCAGACCGCGAACGTCACGGTGCCGGCGTCGAGGTCGACGACGGTGTGGTGGTCGAGGTCGGCCTCCGCGGCGGCGACCCGCTCGAGCAGCGTCCACATGTCGTCCGGCTCGACGGTGCGGGCGATGCGCCGGGTGTCGCCGTGCCAGCCGGGCAGCTCGCGCAGTGCGGCGGCCAGCACGTCGGGGGGCAGCGGGTCGTAGCGGTGCGGAGCGGGCGTCGAGGCGATCGTCGGCACGGCGGACTCCTCGCGAGGGGGAGCCCCACGGTGACACCCTCGGGCCTGATTGCCAAGACCACGGGCAGGGTTGCCCGGCGGCAACCGTGGGGGAGAGGTCACCGCATGGGCGACGTGGTGTTCGAGAGCGGCTACGAGGCCGAGGCCTGGCGGGAGATCCGGGAGTGGGAGCTGCGGCCCGAGGCCCGGCTCGCGCAGGCCCTGCGCCGGCTGACGACGCCGGTGGGCTTCGTCACCGACCGGCTGCTGGTCCGGCCGGTGCTCGGCCGCGGCGCCGACCGGCTCGGCGAGCGGATGCGCGCGGCGGCGTCGTCGCTGGGCGGCCGGGTCGACGTCGACGGCGTGCTGCAGCGCACCAGCGGCGAGGTCGGCCGGCCGGTCGCCTCGCTCGAGGACCTGCGCGGCGTCGACCTGCGCACCCTGGACCGGATGGTCGCGGGCGCGGACAGGAAGTACATCGCCGCGGCCTCGGCCAGCGGCGGCACGGCCGGGGCGGCGTCGACGATCCCGGGCGGCAGCCTGGTGGCGCTCGGGGTGCTCGGCGCCGACGTCGTCGCCAGCACGGTGCTGCTGCTGCGGGCGATCGCCGCCTACGGCACGCAGTACGGGCGCGACATGACCACCCCGGCCGAGGCGCAGTTCGCCGTCGGGCTGCTGTCGCTCGGCGCCGTCGCCGGTGATCCGAAGGCGCGCGAGACGCTGCTCGGCGAGGTGCACGAGGTCAGCGCGCTGATGGCGACCGGGGCGTCGTGGGAGACGCTGCAGCGCACGCCCAGCGTGCAGGCGCTGCAGGCCGTCTTCGACCGGCTCGGCACCCGGCTCACCAAGCGCAAGCTGGCCCAGGTGGTGCCGTTCTTCGGCGCGGCCGCGGGCGGCACGCTCGGCGCGGCGCTGGCCGACAACACCTGCCGGACGGCGTACATGCAGTACCGCCGGCGCTACCTGATCGACAAGTACCCCGAGCTGCGGGCGCCCGAGCCGCGGGGCGGCCTGTTCAGACGGTGAGGGCGCAGGCCTCCCGCCACCGCACCGGGTCGAGCGCCGCGGGTGCGACGGCCGGCTGCAGGGCTCGGCAGATGTCGATGGCACCGTGCAGCATCCGGCGCAGCACGTCGTCGCGCTCGGGCGTCGCGGCCTGCTCGGCCCCCCTCGCGGCGAGCTTGACGATGTCGTGCGCGGCCGAGTGCCGGAACCGTCGGACGGAGGTGCGCCGGCCGCCGGCGCGCTCGGCGAACCGGCGGGCCCACTCCGCCGCGTGCGGCGCCGAGTCCAGCGCCCGCCGGATGCGGACCTGGGTGCCGTAGTCGAGGTCGCCGAGCTGCTCGAGCACGCGCTCGCAGGTCAGCACGCCGACGGCGATCGCCTTCTGCCGCTCGGCCGGCGCGACGGGCAGCGCGGTGACCGCGCAGTGCAGCGCGATGCGGACCTCCGCCCGCGGGTCGTCGGTGGTCAGCCCGACGACGTCGGGGATGAGCGGGGCGAGCGCGGCGCGGTCGGAGTCGGAGATCCGGTCGTTGACGTTGCGCGCCACCTCGGCGAGCAGCGGGTGCGTGCAGGCGGGATGGTCGCTCCACCGCTCGCCGGCGAGGTAGGACGCCAGCTCCATGAAGCACGCCCCGCGCCGGGGGCTGCGGTGCTTGCCCGCGGACAGGACCGGCAGGACGTCGGGGACTCGGGACATCGCGCCTCCAGCTGGGTGCGGCCGTCCCGCCCGAGTCTGCGCCTCCGCGCGCCGGAGCGCCACCCCGTCGCCGGGGTCAGGTGCGCCTGGACGTGACCGCGGCGGAGGCGGGACGGCCGCGCGCGGCCGTCCCGCCTCCGGCTGCTACCGCTGGCCGGCGGCCTTCTGGTTGGTGTCCTGCGTCTGCGGGTTGGAGTACGGCCACCGCCGCGCGGAGAACGCCTGCACGCCCGGGCCGTTCGGGTCGTCGCCCGGGCCGAACGTCGGGTTGCCGTCGGCGTCGACCAGGCGGCCGCCGACCGTCAGCAGCTTGTAGACGTCCAGGCCACGGCCGCCGGGGTTGTGCGGCCGGCCGAGACCGCCGTTGGCGTAGATGCGGTCGTTGTACCAGTAGGACGACCACACGTCGTCGCGTCCTCGGCCGTCGACGCCCTGCTGGTCGAAGAAGGCGATCTCGCGGGCGACGACCGGCGGCGCCGGGCTCGGGTCGCCCGGCGTTCCCGGCGCCGGCGCGTCGAGGAAGATCGGCGGGTTGTCCTTGACGCCGGTGAAGTCGAACACCGACGTGCCGCCCTCGTACGCCGACGAGACGCCGAAGTATCCCTGCTCGGTCGCGATGACGTTGCCGTTGTGCATGGTGCAGGCCTCCTGCTGAGGCTGCGCCCGCGGGATGATGAACCGGCCGTAGACCGGCGCGTTCGGCGTCCCCGGTGGCACGTTCTCGTAGAACCAGACGTTGCCGCGGGTGTCCTCCGGGCCGTCGCAGCCGTGCGCGCCGCCGCCGCCCCACTCGTCGGTGAACAGCAGGATCTCGCCGTCCCAGGTGAACGACGCGGTGTGGAACAGCCCCTTGAACGACCCCGGGATGCCCGAGGTGATGTAGGGGTTGCGGATGTGGGTGTGCGCGCCGAGCGTGCTGGGGTTCTCCGGCTCGGTGACGTCCCAGATCTGCCCTTCCTCCAGGCAGGCGGCGCCGGCCACACGACGCGTGGTCCCTGCCGGCTGGCCGGCGACGGTCTGCTTCTGGTCCGCGGAGTACACGGTGATGTCGTGGCAGCCGACGGCGCCGGTGCCGCCGCTGCCCGCGGAGCCGAGGAACGGCAGCGTGTCGCCGTCGAGGAACTGCTCCTTGAGCACCCGCGCGTTCTGCGGCGCGCTGTCGGGGATCTCGACGATCGAGATGCGGGCGTGCGGGATGGTGCACCGCGGGCCGCCGAAGTCGGCGTTCGCCGGCGTCGGGTTGGCGCCGGTCGGGTACGACGACACGTAGATGATCGCGCGCCGGTCGTTCTGGTCGCGGATGGTGGTGTGCGTGTGCGAGCCGCACGCCGTCGGCACGGACGCGATCTGCACCGGAGCCTCCGGCCGGGTCACGTCGAAGATGCGCAGGCCCTCGAACCCGGGTGTGAACAGGTTCCGCGCCCCGGGCGGGCACTCCGGGGCCGGGAACTCGGGTGTCGGCTCGCAGGCCGGCACGCCGGTCGTCACGGGCGTGTCAGCGCTGGTGGCGCACTCGGCCGAGGTCTGCGGCCGGTCGATGGACTGGATGAGCAG
>DATMJH010000174.1:0-3134 GCA_035554015.1 Mycobacteriales bacterium | reverse complement strand
GTCTCGAGCAGCCAGGGCTGCACGAGACGGCGGGGGCCGGCGTGCGGGTGCTCGTCGGCGACCCCGGCCGCGGCTACCTGCCGCGAGCCCTGCTCCACGAGCTCGCCGAGCACGACGTGCCGACCACGCGCGAGCTCGAGGGCGTGCTGGTGAAGAGGGCCCGGGTGTACGCCGTTCGGGGGTGAACGGTGCACCCGGGTTTCGTGATCGCCGCCCCAGGGGGTAGGACGGTGCCGTCCACCGACGACTGGAGGTCGCCGTGCAGCAGCTCACCGGTCTGGACGCCGCGTTCCTGGCCATGGAGACGAAGTCGGTCTTCGGCCATGTGGGCAGCGTCATCGTGCTGGACCCTGGCACCGCCCCCGAGCCGCTGACGCTGCAGCGGCTCACCGCGCTCATCGAGAAGCGGCTGCACCTCATACCGCCGTTCCGCCGACGGCTCGCCGAGGTGCCGTTCGGGCTCGACCAGCCGTACTGGATCGAGGACCCGGACTTCGACATCGAGTACCACGTGCGCGAGCTCGCGCTACCCGAGCCGGGCGACGACAAGCAGCTGGCCTACCAGGCGGCGCGGCTGCACGCCCGCCCGCTCGACCGCACCCGGCCGCTGTGGGAGCTGTACCTCATCCACGGGCTGCAGGACGGCAGGAAGGCGATCTACACGAAGGTGCACCACGCCGCCATCGACGGCGTCAGCGGCAACGACGTCCTCGCCGCGGTCATCGACCTCACCCCCGAGGGTCGGCCCGACGAGGAGCCGCCGCCGTGGGAGTGCGACGACGTGCCGGGCAGCGCCACGCTGCTCGCCAAGAGCGCCGTCTCGCTGGCCATGCAGCCGCTTCGCGCGGCCCGGCTGACCTACGGCCTGGCCCGCTCGGTGCCCCGGCTCGCCACCAGCCCGGCCCGCCCGCGGCTGCCGGTGGTCGACCGGCTGCTGCGGCGCGACGCCAACGTCGTGCTCAACACCGCGCCGCTGCGCGCGCCGTCGACGCCGTTCAACCGGCCGATCGGCCCGCACCGTCGGTGGGCCTTCTGCACCGTGCCGCTCGCCGACGTCAAGGCGGTCAAGAAGGCCGCCGGCTGCACCGTCAACGACGTCGTCATGGCGCTGTCGGCCGGTGCGCTGCGCCGCTGGCTGCTCGACCACGACGCGCTGCCGAGCGGGCCGCTCGTCGCGGCGGTGCCGGTGTCGGTGCGCACGGAGGAGGAGAAGGGCGCGCACGGCAACCGGGTGTCGACGATGATGGCGGCGCTGCCGACGCACCTCGACGACCCGGCCGAGCGGCTGGCCGCCTGCCACAGCGCCATGACCGCGGCCAAGTCGCAGTTCGGCGCACTGCCGGCCGACCTGCTCGGGGACGTCACCCAGTTCGCCATGCCGGCCATCGCCGGCCAGGCGGCCCGCGCCGCCGCCCGGCTGCGGCTGGTCGAGCGGGTCAGCCCGTTCAACCTCATCGTGTCGAACGTGCCCGGCCCGCCGGTGGACCTCTACTACGCCGGCGCGAAGATCGTCGCGTACTACCCGCTGTCCGCGATCGCCGACGGCCAGGGACTGAACATCACCGTGATGAGCCTGGCCGGCGGCCTGCACTTCGGCCTGATCGCCGACCGCGAGCTGGTGCCCGACGTCGACGTGATGGCGCAGTACCTCGCCGAGGAGCTCGCGGCCCTGAGGAGCGCCGTGCCCGACGACGGGCAGCCCGAGCAGATCGTGCTGCCGGACGTGCAGGAGGCGCGCGGGCGGACGTGAGGCCGGGGCACCCTCGCCGCGTCCGTGGGCGCATGCCAGGCTCGTGCTGGCACGCATCGGACCGGGAGGTAGCCGTGGACGCGGACGTCGTCGTGGTCGGAGCCGGGCTCGCGGGCCTGGTGGCCACGGCGGAGCTCGCCGACGCCGGGCGGCGGGTGGTGCTCGTCGACCAGGAGCCGGAGGACGCCCTGGGCGGCCAGGCGTTCTGGTCGTTCGGCGGGCTGTTCTTCGTCGACTCGCCCGAGCAGCGGCGGATGGGCATCAAGGACAGCCGCGAGCTCGCCCTGCAGGACTGGATGGGCACCGCCGCCTTCGACCGCGCGGAGGACCACTGGCCGCGGCAGTGGGCCGAGGCCTACGTCGACTTCGCGTGCGGGGAGAAGCGGGCCTGGCTGCACGGGCTCGGCGTGCGGTGGTTCCCCGTGGTCGGGTGGGCCGAGCGCGGCGGGTACGGCGCCATCGGGCACGGCAACTCCGTGCCCCGGTTCCACATCACGTGGGGGACCGGACCGGGGCTGCTCGCGCCGTTCATCCGCAAGGTGCGCACGGCCCAGGCACGCGGCCAGGTCGAGATCCGGTTCCGCCACCGCGTCGACGAGCTGCTCGTCGAGGGTGGCGCAGCGGTCGGCGTCAGCGGCGCGGTGCTGGAGGCCTGCAGCATCGAGCGCGGGCAGCCGAGCAACCGCACGGTCGTCGGCGACTTCGAGGTGCGGGCGCAGGCCGTCGTCGTCACCTCGGGCGGCATCGGGGGCAACCACGACCTCGTCCGGGCGAACTGGCCGGCGCGGCTGGGCGAGCCGCCGGCGCACATGCTCTCGGGCGTGCCGGCGCATGTCGACGGCCGGATGCTGGAGATCGCCGAGAAGGCCGGCGCCCACCTCATCAACCGCGACCGGATGTGGCACTACACCGAGGGCGTCAAGAACTGGAACCCGATCTGGCACCTGCACGGGATCCGGATCCTGCCGGGGCCGTCGTCGCTGTGGCTCGACGCCACCGGCACCCGGCTGCCGGTGCCGCTGTTCCCGGGCTTCGACACGCTCGGCACGCTCGAGCACATCGGCCGAACCGGTTTCGAGCACACCTGGTTCGTCACGACCCGGACGATCGTCGGCAAGGAGTTCGGCCTGTCGGGATCGGAGCAGAACCCGGACCTGACCGGGAAGAGCGTGAAGGGCGTGCTCGAGCGGGCGCGCAAGGACGTGCCCGGGCCGGTGCAGTCGTTCCTCGACCACGGCGAGGACTTCGTGGTCGCGCGGACGCTGCGCGAGCTGGTGGACGGCATGAACCGCGTCACCGGCGGCAGCCCGGCGCTGTCATACGAGACCGTCGAGGCGGAGGTCGTCGCGCGTGACCGCGAGATGGACAACGACTTCACCAAGGA
>DATMJH010000173.1:0-16622 GCA_035554015.1 Mycobacteriales bacterium | reverse complement strand
CTCCACGACCCGGCCGCCGGTGAACTCGACGCCGAAGTTGAACCCGCGCACCAGCGGCCCGGCGATGGCGACCAGCAGCGCGACCGCCGAGATGGTGACCCAGAGCCGGCTCTTGCCCATGAGGTCGGGCTGCCGGCGCTCGAGGAACTCGCGGAACCGGCCGAGCGTGCCGAAGCCGGAGATCCGCGGCCGACGGAAGACGATGCCGCGCTTGACCGCGAACTCGGCGAGCACGCGGGTGACGAGCAGGGCCGAGACCATCGAGGCGAGCACACCGATGGTGAGGGTGACACCGAAGCCGCGGACCGGGCCGGCGGCCAGGAAGAACAGCAGCGCCGCGGCCAGGAGCGTCGTGACGTTCGAGTCGGCGATCGCCGACAGCGCCTTGGAGAAGCCGCTGTCGAGCGCGGCGATCAGCCGACCGGACTTGCGGGCGGCGAACTCCTCGCGGGTGCGCTCGTAGACGAGCACGTTGGCGTCGATGGCCAGACCGGCGGACAGCAGCAGGCCGCCGAGACCGGGCAGCGTCAGCGTGGCGCCCAGGGCGACGAGCGTGCCGTAGGAGATGACGCCGTACGACGCGAGCGCCAGCGCGGCGAGGAAGCCGGCCAGGCGGTAGACGACGACGAGGAACAGGCCGGTCAGGGCGACGCCGATGATGCCGGCCTTCCAGCTGGCGTCGATGGCGTCCTCGCCCAGCGTCGGGCCGACGAACGAGCGGCTGATCGTCTCGACCGGCACGGGCAGCGCACCGCCCTTGATGAGGACGGCGAGGTTCTGCGCCTCCTCCTGGGTGAAGTTGCCGGTGATCTGGGTGCTGCCGCCCTGGATGCCGACGCCGCACTGCACGCTGGTCTCGACCTGCGGGGAGGAGATGACCGCGCCGTCGAGCACGATGGCGATGCGCCGCCGCGGATCGCCGGCGGGCTGGCAGGCGGCCTCGGCGGTGATGCGCTCCCACTCTCGGCCGCCGTCGCCCCGGAAGTCGATGGAGACGTAGCGGCCGACGCCGGTCGTCTGGTCCGTGACCACGGCCGCGTCACCGACGCCCTCACCGGTCAGGGCAGCCGGCCCGACCGAGATGACGTCGCCCTGGTCCGAGAGCAGGCTCTGCTCCTGGGTCGGGTCGAACTGGACCGGGTCGCGCAGTCCGGTGTCGTCCTCCTCCGCCTGCTCGCCCTCGAGCTCCTCGGCCGACTCGGGCGACCCCGTCGGGCTCGGCGACGGAGACGGCGACGTGGCCTGCGTGAAGGCGACCGGCTCCATCGCGGGCGCGTCGACGAGCGGCGCGGCCGTGGGGCTCGGGGTCGGAGCGGGGCTCTCGGTGCCCTCGGTGCCCTCCTCGACCGGCACCTCCTCGACCGACGGCGAGGGGATCGGAAGATCCGGCTGCTCGGCGAGCTGCTCCTGCTGCTCGGGCGGCAGGGCGCTGGGGTCGCCCGGGCCGAGCACCGGGTGGAAGGTCAGCTGAGCGGTCCGGCCGACCGCCTCCTCGGCGGCCGCCGGGTCGTCGACACCGGGCAGCTCGACGATGATGCGGTTCGCGCCCGAGCGCGCCAGCGTGGGCTCGGCGACACCCAGGGCGTCGACGCGGCGGCGGAGCACCTCGAGCGCGCGGTCGGTGGCCTCGGCGTCGGCCTGCGTGGTGGGCGAGTCGCGCGTCTCCAGCACGATCTGGGTGCCGCCGCGCAGGTCGAGCCCGAGCTTCGGGTCCTTCGTCACCGCGAAGAAGCCGGTCAGCCCCACCACGAGGAGGGCGACCAGGGCGCGCCACACGGCGGGGCGGTTCATCGACAGGGCTCCTCGACAGGGGTCACCGGGTGCGGGACCGGCGGGCCGGACGCTGGCCGCGACCCTACCGGCGCGCTCACCTGCCGGCGGCCGCCCTCCCGGCCGGGCTCCCGGCCGAGCTGCCTGCCGTGCTCCCGGCCGTGCTCCCGGCCGCGCTCCCGGCCGTGCTCCCGGCCGTGCTCCCGGCCGTGCTCCCGGCCACCAGTGGCTCGAGCACGGCGTCCGGGTGGTCACGGAGCACCCGCTGCAGCCGCCAGGCGCCGCCCAGCAGGGCGAGCAGGGCGCCGTCGCTGCTGCGCTCGAGCACCTCCACGCCGCTCTCGGCGTCGAGCACCTTCGCCCACCGCGCGTCGGTGCGGCGGGCCAGCGAGTAGTCGAGCCGGGTGAGCGTCACCGGCGCGCCGAACTCGGTGGCCATCCGGTGCTCGGCGACCTCGAACTGCATCGGGCCGACGGCGGCGAGCACCGGTGCCTGGTCGCCGCGAAGGTCCGAGCGCAGCACCTGCACGGTGCCCTCCTGCTCGAGCTGCTCGATCCCCCGGCGGAACTGCTTGTAGCGGCTGGAGTCCACCGCGCGGCAGACCGCGAAGTGCTCGGGGGCGAAGCTCGGGATCGACGGGAAGACGACCGGCTCGTCGACGTACAGGCTGTCGCCCACCCGCAGCGCGCTGGCGTTGACCAGGCCGACGACGTCGCCCGGGTAGGCGACGTCCACCGTCTCGCGGTCGCGGCCGAAGACCTGCTGGGCGTACTTGGTCGCGAACGGCTTGCCGGTGGCCGCGTGCGTGACGACGGTGCCGCGCTCGAACACGCCCGAGCAGACCCGCACGTAGGCGAGCCGGTCCCGGTGGTGGGCGTCCATGCCGGCCTGGATCTTGAAGACGAAGGCGCTGAACGGGGCATCCACCGGCCGCGGCTCGCCCTTGTCGTCCTCGCGCGCCTTCGGCGGCGGCGCGAGCGCCAGCAGGGTGTCGAGCAGCTGGCGGACGCCGAAGTTCAGCACCGCGGACCCGAACAGCACCGGCGTCGTCCGTCCGGCGAGGAAGGCGTCCTGGTCGTGGTCCTGGCCCATCGCGCCGAGCAGCTCCGCCTCCTCGACGGCCGTCGTCCAGGCGTCGCCCTCCTGCGCGGCGGCGGCCGACGCGGGAAGCCGCTCCTCGGGCGCGACCGTCGCGCCGCCTGCGGTCCGCGTGAAGCGGACGAACTCGCCGGTGACGCGGTCGAGGACCCCGCGGAAGTCGCCGGCGATGCCTACCGGCCAGGTCAGCGGCGTCGGCTCGAGACCGGTGCGGTCGCGCACCTCGTCCATCAGCTCGAGCGCCTCGAGGCCGGGGCGGTCCCACTTGTTGACGACGGTGATGACGGGGATGCCGCGGTGCCGGCAGACGTCGAACAGCTTCATCGTCTGCGGCTCGAGGCCCTTGGCGGCGTCGAGCAGCATCACGGCGCAGTCGACGGCGGCGAGCACGCGGTAGGTGTCCTCGGAGAAGTCCGCGTGCCCCGGCGTGTCGAGCAGGTTCACCACGGCGTCCCCGTAGCCGAACTGCAGCGCTGCGCTCGAGATCGAGATCCCGCGGGCCTTCTCCATGTCCATCCAGTCGGACACGGTGCTCTTGCGACCCGCCTTGCCGTGGACGGCGCCGGCCTCCTGGATGACGCGGGCGTGCAGCGCCAGCGCCTCGGTCAGCGTCGACTTGCCGGCGTCCGGGTGGCTGATGACGGCGAAGGTGCGTCGGCGCGCCGCCTCGCGCGCGGCCGAACCCCGGTCGCTGGCGGGGGCGGGAGCGGTCACGACCTCCCAGGCTACGGGCGCCGCGGCAGGTGTCGCCTACCGCGCGCGGGTGTCGACCTCGCCGTCGGGCTTGCCCGGCACGGCCAGGGCGGTCCAGGCACCGGGCGAGCTCACCGAGGCGTCGCTGCCGGGCGTCTTGTCACCGGCGGGGATGCCGTCCTCGGGGCTCGCGGCCTGGGCGGCCTGCACCCCCGGAACGCTCACGCCGGGGGCCGCGCCCGGTGCCGGCACCGGTGACACGGCCGGCCCGGGCGGCGTGCCGGGCAGCGCGCGGGCCCCCTCGCCGCCGCCCTGGGGTCCGGCCTCGGCGACGACGACGTCGTCGCGGGCGTCCTCGGGCACGTGTCCCGCCGACAGGGCGCCCGACGGCGCCGCCCCCGAGGGGACGCCCGCCGAGGCCTCGCCCGGTCCGCCGGTGGCCGGGGACTGGCCGGTGGTCTGCTCGTCGCTCATGCTGCGCTCCCGGGAGGTGTCGGTCGCGCGGGAAGACCGCGCCCGCCGCACAGCGTGCCCACGCCGAGCGCGGCTGACGCCTCCGGCAGCTCCCGCCGGCCGCAGCCCGAGATCTGCGCTCGTCAGACCTGCGGCTCGTCGCCCAGCACGACCTCGTCGAGCTCGACGTCGTTGCGCGCCGCCAGCGAGCGCAGGTCGGCGAGGTCGCCGGCGGCGATGGTGGCGACGAGGTCGTCCCCGAGCAGCTCGGCCGCCTGCGCCGCGGTGCTCGCCTCTGCGGCCCGGACCTGCAGCTCCTCGGCGAACGAGTCGGACTCGACGGACAGGCGGGTCATCTCGTCTCCTCGGGCACGGGAGCCGGGCGGGCTCGCAGGTCGCTTCGGCAGAGCAGGAGGCGCGCAACCCCGGCTGGGGTCCGGCGGCTCTGTGCCCACCCTGCCTCGGCCGACGCGCGCACGGAAGAGCAGTGCGAGAGATGTCACGCGTCCGTGCCGGTCCTGGCACTCGACCGCCAGGTCGGTCGTCCTGGCGAGGTCAGCCCGGTGTCGGGCGCTGCCCGCCGAAGCGGAACGGCTTGGGCGGCGGACGCAGGCTCGCGCGGGGGCAGGTGGCCAGCCGCAGCCCGCCGAAGGCGAGCGGCTCGTCGCACAGCGACTCCACCGTCCAGCCGGCCGCCGTTCCGACGCTGGTCAGCGTCGCGCGGTAGATCGTGATCTCGTACCGGGTGGGCGTGCCGTAGGCGACCTCCATGCGCCCGACCAGCGGCGCGGTGGGCTGGCCGAGCTCGTCCACCCCGGGAGCCTGGTACCGGTTCCACACGCGGGTCGTCGTCGTCCACACGCCGCCGTGCGCCGGCGAGCGGGACTCGAGCTCGCGCACGATCGCGCGCGCCGCCGACTCCGGGATGATCGCCGCCGGGCGGATGACCTCGGTGACGATGCCGTCGTCCTCGAGCTCGGTCCGGAGCAGCTCGAGGGCCGCCGGGTCGCTCGCGCCCACGGGCACCTGGTGCATGTCGTCCTCCTGACGAGCAGCGGCTGCCGCTCCCTGTTCCTGTCGGCCACCGGCGCGCCGGTCTGAACCCGGCGACCGCGGCGCATCCGGGACACATCGGTCACAGTGGGGCAGGGTGCCTCACCCCCGGGTCGGAGCACGCGGTCACCCCTGCGCGAGCGCCTGCACGGTGCGCGAGGGGCTCGGCCGGCCGAGCTGTCCCGCCATCCACCCGCTGGTGGCCGCCAGCGCCTCGAGGTCCACGCCGGTCCGGACGCCGAGGCCGTCGAGCATCCAGACCAGGTCCTCGGTGGCGAGGTTGCCGGTGGCGCTCTTGGCGTAGGGGCAGCCACCCAGGCCGCCGGCGCTCGCGTCGACCGTCGTGACGCCGGCCCGCAGGGCGGTCAGCGTGTTGGACAGCGCCTGACCGTAGGTGTCGTGGAAGTGCACCGCGGTCCGCTCCACCGGGACGCCGGCCGCGGCGAGCTCCGCGAGCAGCACGCTGACGTGCCCGGGAGTGCCGGTGCCGACGGTGTCACCGAGGCTGATCTCGGCACAGCCGAGGACGTGCAGCCGGCGGGCCACCTCGACCACCTGCCCGACGGGGACCTCGCCCTCCCACGGATCGCCGAAGCACATCGAGACGTAGCCACGGACGGCGAGCCCGGCCTCGCGCGCCCCCCGCACCACCGGCTCGAACATGTCGAACTGGTCGGCCAGCGAACGGTTGAGGTTGCGCTGCGCGAACGTCTCGGTGGCGCTGGCGAACACGGCCACCTCGCGCACGCCCTTGTCGAGCGCCCGCGCCAGCCCCTTCTCGTTCGGCACGAGGACGGGCGCGCGGACGCCGTCGAGATCGGCGGCGACGGCGTCCAGCAGGTCGGCCGCGTCGGCGAGCTGCGGCACCCACCGCGGCGAGACGAAGCTCGTCGTCTCGACCGTGCGCAGACCGGCGGACACCAGCCGCCGGACGAACTCGGCCTTGGTCTCGACCGGGACGACGGCCGACTCGTTCTGCAGCCCGTCGCGCGGGCCGACCTCGTAGACCTCGACGCGCTCGGGCAGCCCGGCGAGGGGGACCCGCTGCGGCGCTCTCATCCCGCCTCCTCCTGCGTGTCGGGGCGGACCTCGAACAGGGCGTCGCCCAGGCCCACGCGGTCACCGGCCACAGCCGCGACGACCGCCACGACCCCGGCCACCGGCGCGGACAGCGACAGCTCCATCTTCATGGCCTCGAGCACCCCCAGGACCGCCCCCTCCTCGACGCGGTCGCCCTCGGTGACGTTGACCGCGAGGACGACGCCCGGCATCGGCGCGGTCACCGTGCCGTCGGACGCCGCTCCGGCGCCGGCCGGGCCGAACGCGTCCGGCACGGAGAACCGGTGCCCCTCGCCGTGGTGCGCGACGGTGACGCCGTGCGCGTCGCGCACGACCTCGCTCTCGACGAGCACGCCGTCGACCTCGAGGCGGACCAGCCCGGATCCCGCGGCCAGCGGGTGCACCTCGAAGGTCCGGTCGCCGGCCGTCACGTGGCCGGCCAGGTCGACGTGCACGACGTGCCGCCGGTCCGCCTCGTCGAGCTCGACGACGACCGGGGCCGGCGGGCCCGCGACGCGGAAGCCGTCGAGGGCGCCGAACGGGTGCTCGGGCCGCCGGCCCGGCGGGTCGGCGGCGACCGCCCACGCGGCGAGCACCAGGGCGGTGTCGGACGGCTCGGCCGGCAGCACCGGCCCCTGCGCCGCGGCCCGGTCGAGCCAGGCGGTGTCGACGGCGGCGTCGCGGAAGGCGTCGGAGGCGACCAGCCGGCGCAGGAACCCGAGGTTGGTGGTCAGGCCGAGCACGGCGGTGTCGTCGAGCGCGGCCAGCAGCGAGCGGCGAGCCGCCTCCCGAGTCGGGCCGGAGCCGATGACCTTGCCGAGCATCGGGTCGTAGTGCGTGCCGACCTCCTGGCCGCTCTCGAGCGCGTGGTCGACCCGGGCCCGGCCGGACCAGCGGACCACCTGCGCGACGCCGGCCTGCGGGAGGAACCCGGCGGACGGGTCCTCGGCGTACACCCGCGCCTCGATGGCGCACCCGTGCAGCGCGACGTCGTGCTGGGCGAAGGGCAGCGGCCGGCCCTGCGCGACGTCGAGCTGGAGCCGGACGAGGTCGAGCGGCGCGCCGGCCACCTGCACGGCCAGCTCGGTGACCGGGTGCTCGACCTGCAGGCGGGTGTTCATCTCCAGGAAGTACGCCTCGCCGGTGGCGTCGTCGACGAGGAACTCGACCGTGCCGGCGTTGACGTACCCGACCTCTCGGGACAGCCGCACGGCGGCCGAGGTGAGCCGCTCCCGCAGCTCGCCGCTGATCGTGGGCGCGGGCGCCTCCTCGAGCACCTTCTGGTGCCGGCGCTGCGAGGAGCAGTCGCGCTCGTAGAGGTGGACGACGCCGCCGTGCGTGTCGGCGAGCACCTGCACCTCGACGTGCCGGCCGCGCTCGACGTAGCGCTCGAGCAGCATCGTCGCGTCGCCGAACGCGCTGCTCGCCTCGCGCCGCGCGGCGGCCAGCGCCCCGGGCAGCTCGTCGGCCGTGCGGACGACGCGCATGCCCTTGCCGCCGCCGCCGGCGGCCGCCTTCACCAGCAGCGGGAAGCCGACCTCGGCGGCGGCCCTGGCGGCGAGCGCGGCGTCGTCGGCGCCGGCCTCCTCCTCGACCGCAGGGACCACCGGCACGTCGGCCACGACGGCGACGTGCCGCGCGACGTCCTTGCGGCCCATCCGGTCGATGACGTCGGCCGGCGGCCCGACGAAGACCAGACCGGCCTCGTCGCAGGCGCGGGCGAAGTGCGCGCGCTCGGACAGGAAGCCGTAGCCGGGGTGCACGGCCTCGGCGCCCGAGCGCCGCGCCGCCTCGAGCAGCGCCTCGACGCTCAGGTACGACTCGGTCGCCGGCGCGGGCCCGAGCCGCACCGCGACGTCCGCCTCGCGGACGTGCGGCGCCTCGCGGTCGGCGTCGGAGTAGACCGCGACGGTCTGCAGCCCCGCGGCACGGGCGGAGCGCAGGACGCGCACGGCGATCTCGCCGCGGTTGGCGACGAGGAGCGACCCGAAGGGCCGGGCGTGGACGGACACGCGCTACATCCTGAAGACGCCGTAGCGCGGCGCCGGGACGGGGGCGCCCGCCGCGGCGGCGAGGCCGAGGCCGAGGACGCGGCGGGTGTCGACGGGGTCGATGACGCCGTCGTCCCACAGCCGCGCGGTGCCGTAGTACGGCGAGCCCTGGTGCTCGTACTGCTCGCGGATCGGCGCCTTGAACGCCTCCTCCTCCTCGGCCGACCACGTGCCGCCGCGGCTCTCGACGCCGTCGCGCCGGACGGTGGCGAGCACCGAGGCGGCCTGTTCACCACCCATCACCGAGGTGCGCGAGTTCGGCCAGGTCCACAGGAAGCGCGGGTCGTACGCCCGTCCGCACATGCCGTAGTTGCCGGCGCCGAACGAGCCGCCGACGACGACGGTGAGCTTGGGCACGACGCTGCACGCCACCGCGGTGACGAGCTTGGCGCCGTCCTTGGCGATGCCGCGGTTCTCGTACTCGCGGCCGACCATGAAGCCGGTGATGTTCTGCAGGAACACCAGCGGCACGCCGCGCTGGTTGCACAGCTCGATGAAGTGCGCGCCCTTCAGCGCGCTCTCGCTGAACAGGATCCCGTTGTTGGCGACGATGCCGACCGGGAAGCCCCAGATCCGCGCGAAGCCGCAGACGAGCGTGTCGCCGTACAGCGCCTTGAACTCGTGCAGCCGGCTGCCGTCGACGACGCGGCGGATCACCTCGCGCACGTCGTACGGGGTGCGCAGGTCGCTGGGCACGACGTCGTACAGCTCGCCCGGGTCCTCCGCGGGATCCTCCGGCTCGTGCTGCGGGAAGCCCTGCGGCGCGGGCCGCTCCAGGGTGCCCACGATGCTGCGCAGGACGGCCAGCGCCTCGTCGTCGTCGTTCGCGAGGTGGTCGACCACGCCGCTGGTGCGGGCGTGCACGTCCCCGCCGCCGAGGTCCTCGGCGGTGACGACCTCGCCCGTCGCCGCCTTCACCAGCGGCGGACCGCCGAGGAAGATGGTGCCCTGCTCCCGGACGATGACCGTCTCGTCGCTCATCGCCGGCACGTAGGCGCCGCCGGCGGTGCACGACCCCATGACCGCAGCGAGCTGCGGGATGCCCTGCGCCGACAGGTTGGCCTGGTTGAAGAAGATCCGGCCGAAGTGCTCGCGGTCGGGGAACACCTCGTCCTGCAGAGGCAGGAAGGCGCCGCCGGAGTCGACGAGGTACAGGCACGGCAGCCGGTTCTCCAGCGCCACCTGCTGGGCGCGCAGGTGCTTCTTCACGGTCATCGGGTAGTACGTGCCGCCCTTGACCGTGGCGTCGTTGGCGACGACGACGCACTCCCGCCCGGCGACGCGGCCGACGCCGGTGACGATGCCGGCGGCGGGCACGGCGTCGTCGTACATGCCGTGCGCGGCCAGGGGGGACAGCTCGAGGAACGGCGAGCCCGGGTCGAGCAGCCGGTCGACGCGGTCGCGCACCAGCAGCTTGCCGCGGTCGACGTGCCGCCGCCGCGAGCGCTCGTCACCGCCCCGGCGAGCGGCGGCCGTGCGCTCGCGCAGCTCGGCAGCCAGCTCGCGCATGGACGGCCCCGCCGACCGGCGGGCGCCCTCGTCGGTCACCGCACGTGCCTCCCGTCCGCCGGGCCGCCCGGCGCGGGCACGTTATCGGTCCGGCCCGGGCCGCGCGGCTCGTGTCCGGGCGGCGACCCGAGAGGCAGGATGCCGTCGTGCCGACCCCCTCCGCTGCGCCGCGACCGGCCCTGCTGGCCGCCGCGGTGTTCGCGGGCGGGTGCGTCGGCGGGCTCGGCCGGCACCTGCTGACGCTCGCCCTGCCGAGCGCGGGCGGGCTGCCATGGGGGGTCGCCGTCGCGAACACCGCCGGGGCGCTGCTGCTGGGGGTGCTGCTCGGCCGGGCGGGGCAGCGCGGACCGGCCTGGCTCGTGCCGGCCGTGGGCACGGGGCTGCTCGGGGCGTTCACCACCATGTCCGGCGTCGCGTCGGCCGCCGTCGTCAGCAGCCACGACGGCGCGCCGGCGGCCGCCGCCTGGATCGTCGTACTGAGCGCGGCCGCCGGGCTGGCGGCTGCCGCCGCCGGCCTGCGGCTGGGGCGCCGGTGACGGTCGCGCTGCTCGTCGCCCTCGCCGCCGGGGCAGGCGCCGTGCTGCGGCACCTGGTGACCGTCGCCGTGGCCCGGCGGTGGGGCGGCACGTTCCCGGCCGCGACGCTGGGGGTGAACGTGCTCGGCTCGTTCCTCGCCGGGCTGGTGGTCGGCGCGGCCCGCAGCGGCGCGGTGGGCGAGAGCACCGCCGTGGTCGCGACCGCGGGGCTGCTCGGCGGGTTCACCACGCTGTCGACCTGGGCCGTCGACACGGTGGCGCTGTCCGGGCGAGGCGAGCGCGGCGTGGCGGCCTGGAACGTGGCCGGGACGCTGGGCGCGTGCGTGCTCGCGGCGGCGGCGGGCGTTGCCACCGTCGGCTGACAGGCCGGCTCAGGCGCGCCGGCGCGTGGGCAGCGGCGCGGCCGCGCCGAGCGCCTGCTCGGCCTGGCGGCGCTCCCAGGCCCGCAGCTGGCCCTGCCAGACGGCGTCGCGGGCGTTGACGAGCGCCCCGCGGTTGAGCTGGACGGCGGCGGTACGGACGAGCGAGAGAAGCCCCGTGGGGCGGGGCAGCGGGCTGAGCGACAGCGGGGCGAGGCCGTCGGGACGCGAGGCGGTCATGCGAGCCTCCGGCGGTCGGGAGACCGAAGCATGCACGACGGGGCTGTGACGGTCCAGAGTCGTTCCGGTGACGCCCGACGTGCCGGGCAGCAGCCGTCCCTGCCCCCGGGTCCGTGCGCCCCGCGTCGGTCCGCGAGACTCCCCCGCCATGGACCTGTTCGACCTCACCGGCAAGAACGCCGTCGTCACCGGCGGCACCCGCGGCATCGGCATGATGATGGCCCGCGGGCTGCTGCAGGCAGGTGCCCGCGTCTGGATCAGCTCGCGCAAGGCCGACGCCTGCGAGCAGGCGCGGGCCGAGCTGTCGGAGTACGGCGAGGTGGTCGCGGTGCCCGCCGACCTGTCGCGCGAGGACGAGTGCGTGCGGCTGGCGCAGGAGGTCACCGCGCAGGCGCCCGCGCTGCACGTGCTGGTGAACAACGCGGGCGCGACCTGGGGGGAGCCGCTGGAGAGCTACCCCGAGTCGGCGTGGGACAAGGTGCTCGACCTGAACCTCAAGTCGCCGTTCTTCCTCGTCCGTTCCTTCCTGCCGGCGCTCGAGGCGGCGGCGACGCCGGACGACCCGGCGCGCGTCATCAACGTCGGCAGCATCGACGGCATCCACGTCCCGACCCTGCCGACCTACGCCTACAGCTCGAGCAAGGCAGCGGTGCACCAGCTGACCCGGCACCTGGCCAAGGAGCTCGGACCGCGGGCGATCACGGTCAACGCGGTCGCGCCGGGGCCGTTCCCGTCGAAGATGATGGCCGCGACGCTGGACGCCTTCGGCGAGCACATCGCCGCCGCTGCGCCGCTGCGCCGGATCGGCCGGGCCGACGACATGGCCGGCGTGGCCGTGTACCTGGCGAGCCGCGCCGGCTCGTACGTGACCGGCGCGGTGATCCCGGTCGACGGCGGCATCGCGACGACGGCCGGCGGCACCTGACGCGCTCACAGTCGGCTCACAGCCGACGTCCAGGCAGCGGCAAGCAGCCGGGGACACACTGGCGCGCGTGAGCGCCACGCCCCCCACCCCCGAGGCCCGCATCCTCGTGGTCGACGACGAGCCGAACATCCTCGAGCTGCTGGCGGCGAGCCTGCGCTTCGCCGGCTTCGAGGTGCAGACGGCCGCCGACGGCCGCTCGGCGCTGGAGGTGGCGCGCAGCTTCGGCCCGGACCTGCTCGTGCTCGACGTGATGATGCCGGGAATGGACGGCTTCGACGTCCTGCGGTCGCTGCGCGGCGGCGGCAGCCGCACGCCGGTGCTCTTCCTGACGGCGCGCGACGCCGCCGAGGACAAGGTCCAGGGGCTCACGCTGGGCGGCGACGACTACGTCACCAAGCCGTTCAGCCTGGAGGAGGTCGTGGCCCGCATCCGGGCGGTGCTGCGGCGCACCGGCGCCGGTGACGGCTCGGCGGCACGCAGCGGCCGGCTGTCCTTCGCCGACGTCGAGCTCGACGAGGACAGCCACGAGGCGTGGAAGGCCGGCGAGCCGGTGCAGCTGTCGCCGACGGAGTTCAAGCTGCTGCGCTACTTCATGCAGAACCCCGGTCGGGTGCTGTCCAAGGCGCAGATCCTCGACCACGTCTGGCAGTACGACTTCGGCGGCGACGCCAACGTCGTCGAGTCGTACGTCTCGTACCTGCGCAAGAAGGTCGACACCACCGAGCCGCGGCTGCTGCACACGCTGCGCGGTGTCGGCTACGTACTGCGCCTGCCGCGGTGAGCCTGCCGTGACCGGACCGCTCGACCGGCTGTCCCTCCGCACCCGGCTGGTCGCCGGCGTCGTGCTGCTGGTTGCCGTCGGGCTGGTCGTGGCCGGCGCCGCGGCGGCGTCGGCGCTGCGCGGCTACCAGCTCGACCGCGTCGACGACCAGCTGGCCGAGGCCGCCGACAGCCCGGCCCTGCACCACGAGCGAGGGCGCGGGATCGGGCGGCCGGGACCGCCCGCCCGGCTGCCCGGTGAGCTGTTCCGGGCGCTGCTCGACGAGACCGGCGCGGTCGTCGGCAGCTCGTCGACCGGGGGCGGCGACGGGCCGGTGATCCCCCGCATCGACGTCGCGGAGGCCGAGCGGCGCGACCGCGAGCCGTTCACCGTGGACGCCGACCGGGGCGGCGGCCAGTGGCGGATGGTCGCCGTGCCGGTGCGGCAGGCGGGCCGGTCCGGCACGGTGCTGCTGGCCTCGGACCTCGGCGAGGTCGAGCGGACGGTGCGCCGGCTGGTCGCGCTGCAGGTCGTCATCGGGGCGGTCGTGCTCGCGGGCATCGCGGCACTGGGACTGGCCCTCGTGCGCACCAGCCTGCGTCCTCTGGTCGAGGTGGAGGAGGCGGCGTCGGCCGTCGCCGCCGGGCGGTTGGACTCGCGGGTGCCGGAGCGCCATCCCGGCACCGAGGTGGGTCGCCTCGGCCGGGCCTTCAACCAGATGGTGGTGCAGCTGCAGGGCGCCTTCGCGGCTCGGGAGGCCTCGGAGCAGCGGCTGCGCCGCTTCGTCGCGGACGCGAGCCACGAGCTGCGGACCCCGCTGACGTCGATCCGCGGGTTCGCCGAGCTGCACCGCCAGGGCGCCGTGACCGATCGGGACGAGGTCGCCCGGATGATGCGGCGGATCGAGGACGAGGCGACCCGCATGGGCCTGCTGGTCGAGGACCTGCTGGCGCTCGCCAGGCTCGACGAGCAGCGCCCGCTGCAGCGGGACGACGTCGACCTCGCCGTGCTCGCCGCGGACGCCGTGCACGACGCGCGGGCGGTGCAGCCGCGGCGCCCGCTGCGGCTGCAGGTGCCCGGTCCGGTCGTGGTGCGCGGCGACGAGGCGCGGCTGCGCCAGGTGCTCGGCAACCTGCTGTCGAACGCGCTGCAGCACACGCCTGCGGACACCCCTGTCGAGGTGCGGCTGCGGGAGGCCGACGGGGCGGCGGTCGTCGAGGTGTCCGACGACGGGCCCGGCATGCCGGCCGAGGCGGCCGAGCGGGTGTTCGAGCGCTTCTACCGGGCGGACGCCTCGCGCGCCCGCGCCGGCGGCGGCGCGGGGCTCGGGCTGTCGATCGTGGCGTCGCTCGTGCAGGCGCACGGCGGCCGGGTCGAGCTCGACACCGCACCGGGACGCGGGTCGACGTTCCGGGTCGTGCTGCCCTCCGGGCGATGACCGCGCGCCGTCGAGCTACCGCCGCCGCCACCAGCCCCGCCGGCCCGGCGCGGGGTCGTCGGCGGCCGCCCTGTCGGGCACGTCGGCGAGCAACCAGCTCGACGGCTCCCCGGCGTCGCCGAGCCGGTGCACGGCGGCGACGTCGCTCGCCGCGAAGGTGGCGACCTGCTTCCATCCCCCGTCGCGCTGCTCCTCGAGCACCACCGACCGGCCGTCGCGCACGACGCGGTCGGCGACGTACACGCACTCGCCGTAGGTCGTGGTGATGCGGATCGTCGGCACGACTCGTCCAGGTTGCGAGGACCGCTCGAGCGGTCGGGTCGTCGTCATGATGCCCGCGCCGGGGCGGGGGCGCGGCTGCCACGCCGCGCAGCCGGACCGGGAGGGATGTCAGCCGAGCGTCTCGACGATGGTGACGTTGCCGTAGCGGTTCAGCAGGTCTTCCGTCGTGTCCAGCCGGTGGTCGGCGCAGGCCGCCGCCTCGGTGGTGTCCGCCGGCTGCACGGCGACGTCCCGCACGCTCGTGAGCAGCCACTCGGCGTGCGCGCCGCAGTCGTCGCAGAGCCGCGTCATGCGCTGTTCACTACCACGCCGAGCAGGAGCCCGCGGCGACGGCGGCGAACTCCTCGGGCGGACGAGCGCGACCGGCGCTCGACGATGCCCGGGAGGACCCTCGTGCGCCGCCGTCCCCTCCTCGCCGCGCTGCTGGCCGTGCTCGCCGTCCCAGGCCTCGGTGTCGCCGACGCCGCCCCCGTGCAGTTCGCCGAGAACCCCTGGACCGAGCGGCGGGTGCTCAACATCGCCCACCAGGGCGGCGAGATCGAGGCGCCGTCGAACACGATGTACGCGCTGAAGACCGCGAAGGCCAAGGGCGCCGACGTGCTCGAGATCGACGTGCACGCGACGGCCGACGGCGAGCTCGTCGTCATCCACGACGCCACGGTCGACCGGACCACCGACGGCACCGGCCGCGTCGACGAGCTGACCCTCGAGCAGGTGCAGCAGCTCGACGCCGCGCACTGGTTCGTGCCCGGCTGCGGCACCTGCCACGGCAGGGCGGAGGGCGACTACGCGCTGCGGGGCTACGCCACCGGTGACCGCGCGCTGCCCGACGAGCTGGCCGAGTTCGGGCCCGGCGACTTCACCGTGCCGTCGCTGCGGGAGGTGCTCGAGACCTTCCCGGACGACTTCGTCAACATCGAGATCAAGGCGACGGCCCCGAGCACCGCGCCGTACGAGCAGGCCCTGGCCGACCTGCTCGCCGAGTTCGAGCGCACCGACGACACCATCGTCGTGTCGTTCCTCGACCACGCCGTCGAGGCCTTCAAGGTGCACGCGCCCGAGGTGCACACCGCGACGGCGACCGGCGAGACGGCGGTGTTCTGGACCTCGGCGCAGGGGCCGCTGCCGGGCGCTCCCAACCCGCGCTACCAGGCGCTGCAGGTGCCGATCGAGCTGAACGGCATCGCGGTCGTCACGCCGGAGTTCGTGCAGCGGGCGCACGCCAACGGGCTGGCCGTGCACGTCTGGACCATCAACGACCGGGAGCAGATGGAGTGGCTGCTCGACATCGGCGTCGACGGCATCATGACCGACCGGCCGACGCTGCTCGAGGAGGTGCTGGCCGCCCGGTGAGCGTCGGGCCGGTGCCGCACCTGAGTAGTTCCGCTCTCCACAGCGCACGGCTGCCGTGCCGACCATGAGCGCATGAGCCAGCCGCCGACGACGACGACCCTCGCCTGCCCGTCCTGCGCCGCCGCGCTGACCGGCGCCCCCCGGTGCACGTCGTGCGGCGTCACGCTCGTCGGCCCGGACGCGCAGCGGCTGTGGCAGGTCGACCAGCGGCTCGCCGCGCTCGGCCGCGAGCAGGCTGCACTGGCGCACGAGCGGACGGCGCTGCTGACCCGCCTGGCCGCCGCGCCCGGCGCGGCGACCGAGCCCGAGGGTGCGCGGCAGATCCCGGCTGAGCGCCGGGGGCTCGTCCCGCCGGCGGGGGCCGGCGAGACGCGGCCGTCGGGCGTGCAGAACACCCTGCTCGCGATGGGCGGGCTGCTGCTCGCGCTGGCAGCCACGGTGTTCGCGGCGGTCACCTACTCGCGCACAGGCGTGGCCGGCCGTGCGCTGCTGCTGCTGGTCTGCACCGTCGCCGCGGTCGCGGTGACCGTGGCCGCGCGTCGTCGGCAGATGCTGGCGTCGGCCGAGGCCGCCGGCTTCGTGGCCGTGGCGCTCGGGGTGCTGGACATGTGGTCCGCGAAGCACGCCGGGCTCGTCGGCCAGGACATCTCGTGGGGGTGGTGGCTGGCCGGCGGGTTCGGCGTGCTGGCCGCGTCCTCGCTGCTGCTGGCCTGGAGCGTCCGGGTGCGCGTGCCGCTGGTCGCCGGAGTCGTGTTCGCGCACCTGCCGGTGCCGATCCTCCTCGGCGAGCTGCACGTGGGCGTCGGGACGGCCGCGGTGTGCCTGGCGCTGCTGGTCGCCGCCGACGTCGTGCTGCTGACGGTCCTCGCGCCGATGCAGCATGCCTTTGCTCGGTCGCTGCGGGCCACGACCGCGACGGTGGCGGTCGTGCCCGGGGCCGCCGCGGTGCTGCTCGCGCTGGCTGCCGGCGTCGACCCGGACGAGCACCTGCTCGGCGCCGCAGCGTTCACCGTGCTGGCCGTCCCGCTGCTCGCTCTGGCGA
>DATMJH010000172.1:0-2439 GCA_035554015.1 Mycobacteriales bacterium | reverse complement strand
TGGCGATGCGCAGGGCGTCGAGCGGGGAGTAGACCATCCGGATGTCGGCGCCGCGGGCGTTGGCCTCGAGGAACGATCCGCGCCCTCCGGGCACCCGCATCATGTCGCCGAAGCAGGTGAGGATGACGCCGTCGCGCTCGGCGATGGCGATCCCGTCGTCGACCCGGCCCATCGGGATCACGCAGACCGGGCAGCCCGGTCCGTGCACGAGCTCGATGCTCTCGGGCAGGTGGTCCTGCACCCCGTAGCGGTAGATGGTGTGCGTGTGGCCGCCGCACACCTCCATCACCTTGTAGTGCCGCCCCGGCTCGCACAGCGCGGTGATCTCGCGCCCCAGCACCTCGGCCAGGTCGGCGTCGCGGAACTCGTCGACGAAGCGCATCAGGACTCCCTCCGGACGAGTCGCTCGATCGCGACACCGGCGTGCACGAGCACGCGGTCGCCAGGCACCACGGCGCCGACCAGCTCGGTGGCGACGAGCTCGGTGCGACCGTCGTCGGCACGGCACCGGGCGTCGCTGCCCTCCACCGTCAGCACCGTCAGCGCAAGCGCGACGTCGCCGCAGGTGATGCAGCCCGGTTCGGTGCCGCACGCGGGCCCGGTCACTCGATGCTCGACTCGGCCACGGCCTGCAGCTCCTCGCTGAACGTCTCGCCCATCATCTCGAGCATCGACAGCGCCTCCGCGGCCTCCTTCTCGTCGACCTTGCTCATCGCGAAGCCGACGTGGATGAGCACGTAGTCGCCGACCTGCAGGGGCGTGTCCTCCATCAGGCCGATGTTGATCTTCCGCTTCACGCCGACGACGTCGACCAGCGCGAGCTGGTCGTTGTTGCCGGGCAGGAACTCCACCAGCTGGCCGGGGATCGCGAGGCACACGGCTCAGCCCTGCCCGGTGTGGGTGTGCGCGGGCACCAGCTCGTCCGCCCGGTCAGGCGCGGACGCCGCGTACTCGAGCCACTCGAGGACGACCTCGTCGCCGCCGTCGACGGCGACGTCCAGCGAGCCGCAGGACGGGCAGGCCGGCGACGGGTCGGGCGAGCCGAAGTCGTACCGGCAGTCCATGCAGTGCCCGTGCACCGGCACGACGACGACCTCGGTCGTCGCGCCCTCGGCCGGCCCGCCGGCGGCGGCCAGCTGGAACGACTGCTCGAAGGCGTCCGCCACCACCCGGTGCACCGCACCGATGCGGACACCGACCGCGACCACCGGCCGGCCGGCGGCCCGGCGGTGGACGGCGTCGAGCACGCCCTCGCAGTAGCTCATCTCGTGCACGGGACCGCCCTCACATCGACCGGATGCGGAGGTACCTGCGGACATCGGGGATCGATCGAACGCCGAGCCCGAGCCCGAGCAGCGCCACCACTCCCAGGACGCCGGTGGTGATCCACCCGAGAGCTCTCATGACTGTTCCTCCCTGTGCTGTGCGGTCGACGGACGTGCGCTTGCGGCGACCCGAGGGGCGTCGGTGCCGTGGAGCCGGGCCAGCAGCTCGTGCACCAGGTCGACGGCCGGCGCGACGGCGGCGGCCACGGCCGGGCTGAGGCCCATGCCCTCGCCGACGTCGGCCGGCCGGCAGCCGACGACGTAGGTCGGCGGCAGCGTGCCGCCCAGGGCGCCGAGGCCGCCCAGCACCGCCACCGGCGCCATCCCGTGCGCGTCGAGCTCGCCGTCGCCGAGGTCGTCCGGACCGACCTCCAGCACGGTGAGCTCGCCCGGCGCTCCGTCGCCGGGCAGGGCGTCGACGACGACGAGCGCGTCGTAGCCGTCGAGCAGGTCGAAGGCCAGGTGCATGCCGCGGATGCCGTAGTCGACGACGCGCACGCCCTCGGCCAGCGGCTGCCTCGCGAGCAGGCGGGCCACCTCGCTGCCGAACCCGTCGTCGGACAGGAACACGTTGCCGATGCCGGCCACCAGCACCCGGCCGGTCATCGTGCGTCCTGCCGGGCCGGCAGCGGCTCGAGCTCGTCGGGCGCGAAGTAGTAGTAGCGGCCGGTGGTGTCGTAGAGGTCGAGACCGGGGTCGTCCTCGAGCACCACGGCCACGTGCGTCGCGCCGTCCACGTCGAAGTACACCCGCGTGACCACGGCGGTCGCTCCGGCGAGGAACAGGTCCTGCGCGTCGGCGCGCCGGCTCGGGCGGAGCAGCACCCGGCTGCCCCGGGACACCGGCACACCGGCCACCAGGACGGCGTCGCTGGTCGGGTCGGCGCGGGCGTCCTCCCGGGCGTCCCACCAGGGCACCTCGTCGTCGGCCGGGTCGGCGAAGACCGGGACGTCGTCGACCGACGGGGCGGCCGGGCGCCGCGCCCCGTGCAGCCGGCCGAGCGCCTCGTCGGTCATCGTGTCGCAGCGCTCGAGGATGGCGGCCGCACGCGGGTCGGTGCCCCGCGCGTCGACCTTCTCCGCGTCGGTCATCGTTCTCACCCGCAGGGTGAGGA
>DATMJH010000171.1:0-2040 GCA_035554015.1 Mycobacteriales bacterium | reverse complement strand
GGCCAGGGTGTTGCGATGTACCATGAGAGTGCTCCTCCGGAAGATCGTGAACGGTGGCGACGTGCCTGCTCTCCCGCCTACCCCCGGGCCCGTCGTCGAACACCCCGGCTGGTCGCTGTCGCGGGGCCCTACCGCGGGCGCCGCGCGTCTGCGAGAGTGCGCGTCGGGGCCGCTCGAGCTCCGGGCACCAGGAGGACGTGTGGCCCAGCAGGCGTCGGACGCCTACGCCGTCGTCGCGTTCCGCGACGAGTTCGGCTCGTGGCAGACCGGCCTGCTCCCCGAGACGCTCGGCGACGACCTCGAGGGCATCGTCGCGGCGCTGCGCCAGCAGCCGGCGCCGGACGCCGCGTTCGGGCTGGTCGACGTCGCCGACGAGTTCTTCGTCGCCGTCCGGGTGCAGCAGGAGGAGGTGCGCTACCTGATCTCCGACGTCACCGCCGCGGTCGCGTGGGACCTCGCGGCCCAGGTGCTCGAGGCCCTCGACATGGACCTCCCGGACGAGGACGACCTCGACGACGTGTGGCCGGCCGGCGACCTCGGGATCTTCGCCGATCTCGGGCTCGACGAGATGGAGCTCGGTGCCATCCTCGCCGACGTCGACGCCTACGCCGACGAGATGCTCAGCGCCGTCGCGCGCAGGTTGGGGTTCGGCGAGGCGTGGGAGCGGGTAGTCGACGCCGTCGTCGGGTGATCACGCCCGCACCCACCACTTCAGTCCAGGAGCCGCTCGTGTCCTACTTCGCCGCCGCGCTCGCGCGAACGGACGACGGCTGGACCGGTGAGGAGCTCGACCTCGGCGAGGTCGAGGACCTGGAGGCGCTCGCCGAGGCGCTGCGCGACCTGACCGGGGACGGGCCCGGCCCCGCGCTGCTGCTGCTCGAGGAGGACGACGAGTACGTCGCGCTCGTCCGGGTCGACGGCGGCAGCGGCAGCCTGGACGAGCCTCGCGTGTTCCTCTCCGACCGCCGTGCCGTGGCCGGCTCCGAGGTCGCCGCGATGCTGTGGGAGGAGGCCGAGGAGGAGGTCGACGACGAGGACGAGGAGGAGGGGGCCCGTCCCGTCGCGGAGCCGGTCGGCGACACGGCCCTGCTGGCCGATCTCGGCACGCCGGCCGCCGAGCTGCTGCGGCTGTGCGCGGAGGAGCGCATGCTGCCCGGTGACGTGCTCACCGAGCTGGCCGAGCGCGGCGGCTTCGGCGACGTCGTCGAGGGGCTGCGCGAGGCGTGACCGACTGGGCGCCGGCGATGCGCGCGGCGCTGGCCGAGACGGCCGCGGCAGCCGCAGCCGGTGACGTCCCTGTCGGGGCGGTCCTGCTCGATCCCGACGGAGCCCGGCTCGCGGCCGCGGCCAACCGGCGTGAGCGCGACGGCGACCCGACCGCGCACGCGGAGATCCTCGTCCTGCGCGAGGCCGCTCGCGCGCGCGGCTCCTGGCGGCTGGACGGGTGCACGCTGGTCGTCACCCTCGAGCCCTGCACGATGTGCGCCGGCGCGCTCGTGCTGGCCCGCGTCGCCCGCGTCGTCTACGGCGCCCCCGACCCCAAGGCGGGGGCGGCCGGCAGCCTGTGGGACGTCGTCCGGGACAGGCGGCTCAACCACCGGCCCGAGGTCGTGGCCGGCGTGCTCGAGCCCGAGTGCGCTGACGTGCTGCGAACGTTCTTCGCCGCCCACCGCCCCGGCGGTGCCGGTCGCTAGACTCGCCGGCGGTGGCGTGTCCGAGCGGCCGAAGGAGCACGCCTCGAAAGCGTGTGACGGTGCAAGCCGTCCGTGGGTTCAAATCCCACCGCCACCGCCAGCCAGCCAGGGTGATGTCTCGGGACACCGTGCTCAGGTGTCCCGGGACATCACCCACGGCGCCTGCTGCTCGCCGCAGGCAGGCGGAGTCGGCGGCCGTCAGTGGTTGCGCAGCGCGTCGACCAGCTCCTGCTTGTTCATCGTCGAGCGGCCGTCGATGCCGACCTCGCGTGCGCGGGCGACCAGGTCCTGCTTCGACCAGTCGTCGTAGCTGCCGGACTGCCCGCCCTTGCGCCCGGTGTCGGAC
>DATMJH010000170.1:0-15014 GCA_035554015.1 Mycobacteriales bacterium | reverse complement strand
GCACTGGACGCTGCGCCACCGGCCCGGCACGCAGGTCGTCGTCCTCGACGCGCTCACCTACGCCGGCAACCGGGCCAGCCTGGCCGCGGTGGAGGACCGCATCTCGTTCGTGCAGGGCGACGTGGCGGACGCCACGCTGGTCGACCGCCTGGTCGGCGAGTGCGACCTGGTGGTGCACTTCGCCGCCGAGTCGCACAACGACAACTCGCTGCACGACCCGTCGCCGTTCGTGACCACCAACGTCCTCGGCACCTTCACGATCCTCGAGGCGGTGCGCCGGCACGGCGTCCGGCTGCACCACATCAGCACCGACGAGGTGTACGGCGACCTCGAGCTCGACGACCCCGAGAGGTTCCGCGAGACCACCCCGTACAACCCGTCGTCGCCCTACAGCGCCACCAAGGCCGGCAGCGACCTGCTCGTGCGGGCGTGGGTGCGCTCGTTCGGCGTCACGGCCACGATCAGCAACTGCAGCAACAACTACGGCCCGTACCAGCACGTCGAGAAGTTCATCCCGCGGCAGATCACCAACGTCATCGACGGGGTCCGCCCGAAGCTCTACGGCAAGGGCGAGAACGTGCGCGACTGGATCCACGTCGACGACCACAACAGCGCGGTGTGGGCGATCGTCGACGGCGGACGCAGCGGCGAGACCTACATGATCGGCGCCGACGGCGAGAAGAACAACAAGGAGGTCGTCGAGCTGATCCTCGAGCTCATGGGGCTGGAGCGCGACGCCTACGACCACGTCTCCGACCGCCCCGGCCACGACCTGCGCTACGCGATCGACGCGACCAAGCTGCGCACCGAGCTCGGGTGGACGCCGACGTTCACGACGTTCCGCGACGGCCTCGCCGCGACCGTCGAGTGGTACCGCGAGAACGAGGCGTGGTGGCGGCCGCAGAAGGACGCCACGGAGAAGAAGTACGCGGAGCTCGGCCGGTGAGCGGAATCCCCGAGGGTCTGTCGGTCGAGAAGACCGGCATCGACGGGCTGTTCCGCGTCCGGCTGCAGGTGCACGGCGACTCCCGCGGCTGGTTCAAGGAGAGCTACCAGCGCGCCAAGATGACCGAGCTCGGCCTGCCCGAGTTCGAGATCGTGCAGAACAACGTCAGCTACAACGAGCAGGCCGGGGTCGTGCGCGGCATCCACGCCGAGCCCTGGGAGAAGTTCATCTCACCCGCCCACGGTCGGGTCTTCGCCGCGATCGTCGACCTGCGCGAGGGCGACGGCTTCGGCCGGCTCGAGACCTTCGAGCTCGGCGTCGGCGACGCCATCTTCGTGCCGCGCGGCTGCGGCAACTCCTACCTCGCGCTCGAACCGCAGACCGTCTACAGCTACCTCGTCAACGAGCACTGGCGACCGGGCATCACCTACCCGGCTGTCGACCTGTTCGACGAGACGCTCGCCATCGACTGGCCGATGAGCCGCGAGCAGATGACGGTCAGTGAGAAGGACAGCCGCAACCCGCCGCTGTCGCAGGTGCAGCCGGTGCCGCGGACGGCGTCGTGACGCTGCTCGTCGTCGGCTCGGGCGGGCAGCTCGGCCGGGCACTGCAGGACCTGCGACCGGACGCCCGCTTCGTCGACGTCCCGGACATCGACCTCACCTCGCGTGCCTCCGTCGCGGAGCTGGGCTGGGAGGGCGTCAGCGCCGTCGTCAACGCCGCGGCCTGGACGGCGGTCGACGCCGCCGAGGACGCCGAGAAGCTGCCGGTCGTCTGGGACGTCAACGCCACCGGCGTCTTCCACCTCGCCTGGCACTGCCGGCGGCTCGACCTGCCGCTGGTGCACGTGAGCACCGACTACGTCTTCCGCGGCGACCACACGAGCCCCATCCCGGTTGATGCGCCGCTCGACCCGCAGGGCGCGTACGGCGCGACCAAGGCGGCCGGTGAGATGGCCGCGCACCTGGCGGCGAAGCACTACGTGGTGCGCACCAGCTGGGTGTTCGGAGACGGGCCGAACTTCGTGCGCACGATGCGCCGGCTGGGCGCCGAGCGCGAGGAGCTCACCGTCGTCGGCGACCAGCTCGGCCGGCCGACCTACACCGTCGACCTGGCCGTGGCGCTGCTCGCGCTGCTCGACCGGGGCGCGCCGTTCGGCACCTACCACGCGACCGGCGCCGGCGACGTCGTCAGCTGGGCCGACTTCGCCGCGGAGGTCCTGCGCGGCACCTCGTGCCGCGTCACGCCGGTGACCACCGAGCAGTACCAGCAGAAGGCGCCGCAGGCGGCCCCGCGCCCGGCGTACAGCGCGCTCGACCTGTCGTCCATCGAGGGGGTCGGCGTGCGGATGCGCGACTGGCGCGAGGCCCTCGCCGAGTACCTGCAGAAGGAGGCGGCCTCGTGAAGGGGATCGTGCTCGCCGGTGGGTCGGGCACCCGGCTCTACCCGATCACCAAGGCGGTCAGCAAGCAGCTGCTGCCGGTCTACGACAAGCCGATGGTGCACTACCCGGTCTCGACGCTGATGCTCGCCGGCATCCGCGAGATCCTCGTCATCACGACCCCTCAGGACCAGGAGCAGTTCGTCCGGCTGCTCGGCGACGGCTCGCAGTACGGCGTGCGCTTCGAGTACGCCGTGCAGGCCGCCCCGAACGGGCTGGCGGAGGCGTTCGTCATCGGCCGCGACTTCGTCGGCGACGACAAGGTGGCGCTCGCGCTCGGCGACAACATCTTCTACGGGCCCGGCTTCGGCGACCAGCTCAAGCAGTACAACGACGTCGACGGCGGCGCCGTCTTCGCCTACCACGTCGCCGACCCGGAGCGGTACGGCGTCGTCGAGTTCGACGCCGACCGCAAGGCGGTGTCGATCGAGGAGAAGCCGGCGAAGCCGCGCAGCAGCTACGCCGTCGTCGGCCTGTACTTCTACGACAACGACGTGCTCGACATCGCGGCGCAGGTGCAGCCGAGCGCGCGCGGCGAGCTCGAGATCACGACCGTCAACCAGACCTACCTCGAGCAGGGCCGGCTCTCGGTCGCGGTCATGGACCGCGGCACCGCCTGGCTCGACACCGGCACCTACGCCTCGCTGGTGGACGCCGGTCAGTTCGTGCAGGTGGTCGAGGAGCGGCAGGGCCTGAAGATCGGCTGCCTCGAGGAGGTCGCCTGGCGCAACGGCTTCATCAGCGACGACGACGTCCGCGCGCTCGCCGAACCGCTGCTCAAGAGCGGCTACGGCGAGTACCTGCTCGGCCTGCTCGCGGAGGCAGGCCGGTAGGGCTCAGCGGCGCACCGGGTGCCGGTCGGCCACCACGGCGTGCAGCTCCTTGACCCGCTGGGCGTGCTCGGCCGGCACGACGAGCGTCGCCGTCGGCGTGTGCACGACGACGAGCCCCTCGCACCCCAGCACCGTGACGAGGTGGCCGGGATCCGACGACGCCACGACGCAGCCGCGCGAGTCGAGCACGACCGCCTCACCGGCGACGGCGTTGCCCTGCTCGTCCCGACCGACGGCGTCGCCGAACGCCGGCCACGAGCCGACGTCGAGCCAGCGGGCCGACAACGGCAGCGCCGCCACGGTGAACGCCTCGGAGACCGACGCCGGCTCCATGACGCCGTGGTCGACGCTGATGCGCTCGACGGTCGGCCAGAGCCGGTCCGCGACGTCGTCCCACTGCGGCGTGCCGTAGGCGGCGGCGAGCGGCCGCAGGGCCCCGGCGGTGCCCGGCGCGAAGGCCTCGACGGCGCGCAGCAGGGTCGCGGCGCGCCACACGAACATGCCGGAGTTCCACAGGTACCGGTCGGGCCCGGCGTCGACGAACGCCGTCGCGGTCGGCAGCGCCGGCTTCTCGCGGAACGTCGTGACGACGCGGGCGGCGGTGCCGGGCAGCGGCTCGCCCAGCTCGAGGTAGCCGAAGCCGGTGGCGGGGTGGTCGGGGACGACGCCGAACGCGATGAGCGCGTCGGCGTGCGACTCGGCGACGTCGAACGCCGACCGCAGCATGGAGGCGAACGACGCGACGGGCTCGATGACGTGGTCGGCGGTGAGCACCGCGACGACGGCGTCGGGGTCGGTGCGCGCGATGACCGCGCAGCCGAGCGCGACGGCGGGCAGCGTGTCGCGGCCGGAGGGCTCGACGACCAGCCGGTCGGCCCGCAGCCCCTCGACCGCCTCGACGGCGCTGCGCAGCTGCTCGCCGGCGCCGAGCCACACCGAGTCGGCGTCGACCGCGGACCGGGCCCGCTCCACCGCGAGCTCGAGCAACGAGCGGCCCTGAAGCATCGGGACGAGCTGCTTGGGCAGCGCCGCCGTCGAGTACGGCCACAGGCGGGTGCCGGACCCGCCGGCGAGGATGAGCGCGTGCCTCACGGGGAGCCCTCCCGGTCGTCGAGCACGTCCGCCGAGCGGGTCGGCTCGGCGCCGTCGCGCAGGCCGCGCACGCGGGTGCTCAGCAGGTAGCGGGCCGCCAGACCCGCCGCGAGCAGCAGCCGCAGCGGCGCATACGCGGGGCCGCTGTACTGGCGGGCGAGGTAGCGGTACATCGACCGGTGGTGCTCCCGCGCCATCCGCGCCGGCTCGCGCTGCGTCGCGTGCCCGCCGGCGTGCGTGACGACGGCGGTCGGCACGTACACGTTCTGCCAGCCGGCCTCGGCCAGCCGGCGGCACAGGTCCATGTCCTCGCAGTACATGAAGTACGACTCGTCGAAGCGGCCGACCTGCTCGAACGCCTCGCGGCGCAGCAGCATGCACGAGCCGGACAGCCACCCGACGGCGCCCTCGGTGGGGCGCCCCTCCTCGCGCCGATAGGAGCGGGTCCACGGGTTGCCCGGCCAGACCCAGCCGAGCAGCGCGTGCCCGGTGCCGCGGCCGAGCGACGGCAGCGCCCGGGCCGACGGGTAGAGCCGGCCGTCCGGCGTGCGGATGGCGGGGCCGCGAACGTCGGCGCGGCGGACGCGAGCGGGCCGTGGGTCGTCGTCGCGAACCCCGACGTCGTGTGGACCCCGGGTGCGCTCGACGAGCTGCTGGCGGCCGCCGATCGCTGGCCGCGGGCCGGCTGCCTCGGCCCCGCCGTAGCCGAGGTTGCGGCCGGTGCGCAGCACCCGCACGTCGCCGCCGGCGACCCGCTCGGGCGCACCGTCGGTGCTGCCGTTGTCGGCGAGGACGACCTCGAGCGGAGCGGCCGTCGCCGCGCGCAGGCTCTCGACGAACGCGTCGAGCGCCAGCCCCGGCGAGTACGTGACGACGACGACCCGCAGGGGCGCCGGAGCGGGACGCCCCGCCGGCGACCCGGCGGTCACCCGTCGAGCGCGCGCCGGTAGGCCGCCACGTGCCCTGCGGCAGTGGCGTCCCAGGTGAAGGACGCGGCGCGCTCCGCGCCGGCCCGGGCGAGCTGGGCGCGGCGGTCGGGGTCGTCGAGCAGGGCGGCGAGGCTCTCACCGATCGAGGCGTCGTCGACGTCGGTGTAGGCGACGGCGTCGCCACCGACCTCGGGCAGCGCGAGCCGGCGCGAGGTGAGCACCGGTGCGCCGCAGGCCATCGCCTCGAGCACCGGCAGGCCGAAGCCCTCCCCGAGGCTGGGGTAGGCGACCACGACGGCTCCGCCCAGGAAGCCGCGCAGGTCCTCCACCCGCAGGTAGCCGGGCCGGATGACCCGCAGCTCAGCCGGCACGCCGGCCACCGCGCTGTCCACCTCGTCGTCCCAGCCGCTGTTGCCGGCGAGAACCAGCACCGGTGGGTCCGGGCGCCCGCTGCAGGCGCGCACCCAGCCGCGGATGAGCGCCGGCACGTTCTTGCGCGGCTCGAGCATGCCCAGGAACGCGACGTAGTCGCGGTCGCCGAGGGCGAGCCGGGCGCGCACGCGCGCCAGCTCGTCGTCGTCCGGCAGGTGGAACAGCGCGGTGTCGACGCCGTGGTGCACGACGTCGATGGTCGACGGCTCGGCGTCGACGACGCGCACCAGCTCGTCGCGGGTGGCGGCGCTGGGGACGACGCAGCGGGCCGCCCGCCGCAGCGCGGTGCGCGTGGCGGACCGGAAGAACGTCGCCTTGACGGTGCTGTGCACCTCCGGCGCGGTGAAGAACGTGGCGTCGTGCAGCGTCACCACGACGGGCCGGCCGCTGCGCAGCGGGATCGTGTAGTGCGGGCTGTGCACGACGTCGGCGCCGAGCTGCTCGGCCACCAGCGGCAGACCGGTCTGCTCCCAGGCCAGCCGGGCCGGCCGGTGCGCGATGGCCGCGGGCCCGGGCACGACCTCGGTGCCGGTGAGCGCCCGGCCGTAGCGGTCGGCGTCGGCGCGCTGGCAGGCGACCGCCAGCTGCACCTCGCCACCGCGGTCGAGCGCCGTGAGCAGGTTGTCGACGTACCGGCCGACGCCCCCGCGGTCCGAGGGCACGGCCGTCGCGTCGACGAGGACGCGGGGACGGGCGCTCGACAGGGCGGTCTCCTCGCGCTCGGGCAGCTCGACGGTCGGGCGTCACCCTACGCGCCGACGCCGCTGCCGCGCGAAGGTCGTGCGTACCCTGTCGGCGTGCCGGCCGACGACCGCGCCGCCGTCGCTGACGTGGCCGACATCGCGCAGCACGTGGGCGTCGTGACGGTGCACTACCGCGGCGTGCGGGACCTGCTGGAGATGCTGTCGGGGCTCTCCGGGCTGCCGGTGGCGGTGGTCGACAACGCTGGCGAGCTGGGCGGCCTGACCGGGCTGCCGGCCGGCTGCCGGGTGCTCGACAGCGGCGGCAACGTCGGCTTCGCCCGGGCCGCCAACGTCGGTGCCGCGGAGCTCGACCGGCCGGCCCTGCTGTTCGCCAACCCCGACAGCCGGCCCTCACCCGCCGACGTCGCCGCCCTGCTGGCGGTGCTGGACTCCCGACCGGAGGTGGCGGCGGTCGCCCCGGCGGTGCTCGACGAGCACGGCCGCGCCCGCGGCGGCGGCGGCCGGGCGCCGTCGGTGCTCTCCGCGCTGGCGGCGGTGCTCGGGCCGCTGGCGCCGCGGTCGTGGCGGATCTGGACGGTGCCCGACGGCTCGCCGCACGAGGTCGACTGGCTGTCCGGTGCGTGCGTGCTGGTGCGGCGGTCGGCGTTCGTCGAGGTCGGCGGGTTCGACGAGCACTACCCGCTGTACAACGAGGACATGGCGCTCGGCGCGCGCCTGCGCGGCGCGGGGCACCGGCTGGTGCTGGACGGCCGGGTACGCGTCGCCCATCCCTCCGGGGGGTCGGCCGAGGGCGACCCGAGCGGTCTGTGGGCGGCGCGCGGCGGCGCGCTCGGGCACTACGTCCGGCGCGAGGTGCGCAGAGGGGCGCGCACGACGCACGCGCTGCTCGTCGTCGCCTTCGCGCTGCGCACGGCCGCCTGCGTCGTGACCGGCCGGCGGGCGGCGGCACGCGAGTGGGCGACGGTGACCCGCGGGCTGGTGCGCGCCGAGCTGCCCGTCCTGGCCGACGCATGACCCGGGTGTCCGTGGTCATCCCGACCTGGGACGGCCTGCCGATGCTGGAGCGCTGCCTCGCCGCGCTGGCAGCGCAGACCCGGCCGGCCGACGAGGTCGTCGTCGTCGACAACGGCAGCGTCGACGGCACGGCGGAGGCGCTGGCCGAGCGCTGGCCGGACGTCGTCGCGGTGCTGCTGCCGCACAACGTCGGCTTCGCGGCCGGCTGCAACGCCGGGATCCGCCGGTCGACGGGCGACCGCGTCGCCCTGCTGAACAACGACGCCGAGCCCGAGCCGCGCTGGCTCGAGGAGCTGCTCGCCGCCGACGCCGGCGCCGGGCCGCGCACCGCCGCCGTGACCAGCAAGCTGATGGGCCACGACGGACTGCTGCAGGACACCGGCGACTGCCTCACCCGGACGGCCGCTGCCGTGCAGCGCGGGAGCGGCGAGCCGGACCGCGGGCAGTACGACGGCAGCCTCGACGTGCCGTCCCCGTGCGGCGGTGCGTGCCTGTGGCGCCGCGCGGCGCTCGACGACGTCGGGCTGTTCGAGGAGGCGTTCTTCGCCTACTTCGAGGACCTCGACCTCGGCCTGCGCGCGCGGCTGCGGGGGTGGTCGTTCCGGTTCGCCCCCGGCGCCGTGGTGCGGCACGAGGTGTCGGCCACGGCCGGGCGCGTACCCGGCTTCCGGCAGTACCACAACACCCGGAACCTGTGGTGGCTCGTGCTGCGGTGCACGCCCCGCGAGGTGCTGCTGCCGGTGCTGGCGCACCTGGTGCTCCGGCAGCTTCGGGGCCTCGCCGGCGCGGCGCGGCGCGGGCAGCTGCGGCTCACGCTGCGGGCCCACGCCGACGCCGCGCGTGCGCTGCGCACCACGCTGGCGGGGCGGCGGCGCATCCAGCGAGGCCGCACGCTGCCGCCCGCGCCGGCACGGGCGCTGCTGCCGCGGTCCTGCCCCGGCTGAGCGTCGTCAGGCGGGAACCATCCGCAGCGGCGCGCCGCCGTACTGCCAGTTCGTGCCGGCCGAGCTCGTGAGCTTCACGCGGATCCGGTACGAGCCGGCGGGGACGCTGAGCGGCGGGTCCCACCAGACGACGTTGACGCCGGGCTGCACGGCGCGCCCGGAGGCGATCGTCCGCACGGCGCCCTTCGCGTCGATCGCCTCGACGGTGGCGGTGGTGCCCGGCACTCCGGCCGGGTCGGAGAACTTGATGTCGAAGGCGCCGCGGCTCGAGGCCGGGTCCTGCGTGATGCGGATGTCGTCGACGTGCCAGCGCCGCCTGCCCGGGTCCTCGTTCGGGTCGAAGCGCACCTGCGTGATGGTCTGGCCGGCCCAGCCGATCCGGTTGGCGCCGAGATCAGGGTCGACGATCTTGTAGGACGGCGAGGTCACCATGTCGATGACGACGTCGTTCCAGCCCGGCAGCAGCACCAGGTCGTCGGTCGTCTGCCACCTGCTCGGGCCGCCGCTCGCCGTCGTCCAGTACAGGCGCCCGACGCAGCCGCCGCCCGGCGAGCCGGACAGGCTGAACGGCCCGTCCAGCGCCACGTGGATGCGCACCCGGCGCCACGTGCTGCCCGAGAACGCGCCGGCCATCGGCAGGCTGATGTACGGGTCGTTCGACGTGTTCTCCGCGGTGAACCACCTCCCGTTCATCCCGAGCAGCCTCGCGTTGCGGATGCCGAAGTCGCTGCGCTGCGCCATGTCCCACGGGTCCTTGCGCACCACGGTGGCGTAGTCGGCCTGCCCGAGCTGGCCGGGCGAGTGCACGACCGGTCGCGGCCGGGGCACGACCGTCAGCGGCGACGACGACGCCGACGCGCTGCCCCCGGCGACGACGTAGAACCGGTAGGTGCCGGCCGGGAAGGCACCGGCCGGGAACGGCGTCGTGTTCTGCGACGAGCTCTTCTTCACCGACGCGAGCAGACCCCAGCCGGGCCGGTCGGCGGTGTTGTTCGTGCGGTCGTCGTCGCTGTCCCAGTACACGGTGGTGGACCGGCCGGGCGACGGGTCGCTCCACGGCACGTCGACGGCCGGGGCGCCACTGTGCAGGCGCGACCAGTCGAGCTTGAACGTCGGGCCGGAGGCGGCGGTCAGTCGCAGCCCGATCACCCTGCCGGACCAGGCGGCGGGTGCGGACGACAGACCGGAGCCCTGGATCGCGAGGTCGTAGGTGTGCCAGCCCGCCTTCACCGGGAACGACATGAAGCCGCGGCAGCTCGTGACCGCCCAGCTGCACGTCGTCCAGGAGACGCCGCCGGAGGCGGCCCGGTCCGACCACAGGTGCAGGCTCAGCCGCGGGTAGCGAGCGGTGTCGACCGGCTGCCGGCGCCCGTCCCGGCCCCACGGCTGGGAGCTCGCGACGCTGAACACCAGGTTCGGCGACACGGCCGAGCTCGGCTGCCAGGTCATGATCCCGCCCGACACGGTGATGCCGCCGCCGAACGTGGCGTCCTGGCGCTGGGTGAAGTCCCACGGGTCGCCGAACGTCACGCTGGCCCAGTCCAGCGACTCCGGAGTCGACCCGGGAGACGGATCGCCGACCGACGGCGCGGCGGCCGCGGTGGCGGGCGCGACCGCGATGCCGCTCACGACGAGGCCGGCCAGGCCGACGAGCAGGGCGCGGCCCAGCGGGCGGCGCAGCGATCTCACGGGTCCTCCGGGGGCAGGCGGGTCAGGCGGCGTGGACCGCCTGCGGCGCGGCCGGCTCCGCCCGGGCCGGCTCCGACCGTGCCGACAGCGCGGCGGCGGCGAGCGCGGCGAGCGCGAGCACTGCGGCCAGCACGAACGGCAGGGCGGTGACCCCCGGCGGGAAGGGCGACCACGCTGCCAGGTTGTCGGCAGCCTCCCGCAGGTTGTTGAGCCGATCGACCGATCTGTCTCCCGGCAGGTAGAAGCCGCGCAGCACCGCCCCCACGGCCAGCGCCTGCACGCCGACGCCGGCGGCCACCACGCCGATCGCCTGGAAGCGCCGCAGCCGGCCGAGCGCCGTGGCCGCACCGGCAGCCACCACCGGAGCGAGGATGACCGCGCCGCCGTACAGGTACCGGCCCTGGATGCCGGCCGGCAGCCCGTTGTCGAGGTAAGCCGACAGGGTGGTCTCCACCAGGGCGACGAAGAGCAGCACGAACGGTGTGAGCAGCACGAGGGCGGTCCAGCGCCCGCCGGCCAGGTCGCTGCCGGCGACGAGGGCGAACACGATCGCGACGACAGCGGCCACGGTGAGCGCCCGCACCGTCCACTCCGGCAGCGCGGACGGGATGTCGATCATCCCGAGCGCGCTCCAGAACCGCCCCTCGAGCCGCTCGAAGTGCGGCCACCAGCGGTCGACGGTCCACGGCGGGGGCGGTGCGGTGGCCTCGATGGCGGCCTCCGCCTCGGGGCCGTAGCCGCTGGGCTGCAGCGCGCCGTAGGTGACCAGGTTGCGCACCCACCACCAGCCGCCGAGCGAGGCGACGGCGCCGACGACGGCCAGCTGCTGACAGGGCAGCCGCGCGCCGGTGCGGCGCCAGCCGACCGCGTAGGCGAGCGGCACGGCCACGAGTACCGGCATCGCCGTGCCCTTGGTGAGCAGCGCGACGGCGCAGACCGCGCCGACCCCGGCGGCGGTGCGCCGGGACAGGTCGCCGGTGAGGACCCGGGCCAGCAGCACCAGCAACGCCGCGGACACGATCATCACGAGCACGTCGTTGTTCACCGACCCGCCGGTGCGCGTCATGCCGGGCACGAGCAGCGGCAGGGCGGCCGCGGACACCGCCGGCGGGCCGTCGCCCAGCAGCCGCCGGGCGCCCAGCCACAGCAGCAGCGGGAGCGGGGCGAGCAGGAGCGCGCTCGCGAGGCGGAACAGCACGACGGCGCGGTCGAAGGCCCAGTCCTGCTCCCCCGGCACGAGCTCCGCGACGACGGCGACCAGGCCGTAGTAGGCCGGCGGGTGCTGGGTCATCTGGTTGGGGTAGCGCGGCGGCGTCGGGGCCGGCTCGGTGCCGCCGTACTCGGTGAGGCTGCGACGCTCGTCGCGCGGCACCGCGTTCTCGGCGGTGTACGGGCCGCGCAGCTGTTTGCCGCCGTAGACGGTGTCGGAGGACTGCGCGACACCCAGCGCGAGCTCGCGCTCGGCCGGCGCCGGGTACTCGCCGTCCTCGGCGATCGCCACGACCATGTCGACGTGCTGCGGCTCGTCGAAGGCGACGTACGGCGGGTACAGCAGCGCGTAACAGGCGAGCAGCGCCGCGTGCAGCAGCACGATCGCGGTCACGGCGACCGGGACACCGGCGGGAACGGCGCGACGTCGGCGCTCGGCGGCGGACGTCGACACGACCCGGCACGCTACCGGCCGGGCAGCGGGCCACGGGGCGGCGCGCGGGTAGCGTGCCGCCGGTGGGCGGGGCGACGACCGACGAGGTGCTGCCCGCACGGTCGACGCGGGCCCGGCTGGTCACCGTCGCCAAGGTCGCCTTCGTCGTCGCGGCCGTGGCGCTCGGCGTCCTGTACGTCGCGGAGCACCGCGAGGAGGTCGCCCGGGCGCTCCGGGCGATGTCCTGGGCCGCCGTCCTGGCGTCGGCGCTCGCCGTCCCGGTGGCGCTGGCCTGCGGCATGCTCGCCACGCGCGCGGTCCTGCGCGACCTGGGCGCCGACCTGACCGTCGCGGCCGCGGGCCGGCTGTACTTCGTCAGCCAGATCGGAAAGTACCTGCCGGGTTCGGTGTGGCCGGTTCTCGCGCAGGCCGAGCTGGCGCGGCGCCACGGCGTCGACCGGCGGACCTCCGTGGCGGGCAGCGCGGTCGCGATCCTGCTGTCGCTCGTCGTCGGGCTGGTGGTGGCCGCGGTGCTCCTGCTCGCGACCGCCCGCGACCGGCTCGGCGGCTACGGCTACGGGCTGCTCGCGCTCGTGCCGCTGGCACTTCTGCTGCACCCGGGGGTGCTCGGGCCGCTGCTGGACCGGCTGCTGCGGCTGCTCCGCCGGCCGCCGCTCGTGCGCCGCCCCACCTCCGCGGGTCTGCTGCGCGCGGCCGGCTGGCAGACGGCCAACTGGCTGCTGCTCGGCCTGCACGTGTGGCTGCTCGCCGTGGCCGCGGGCGCCGACGCCCGCGCCGCCCTCCCGGTGGCGGTCGGTGGGTTCGCGCTGGCGTTCTGCCTCGGTGTGCTGTTCGTGCCCGCTCCCGCCGGTGCCGGTGTGCGCGACGCCGTCCTCGTGGTGACGCTCGGCGCCGTCACGGGCACCGGTGTCGCGCTCACGGTCTCGCTACTGTCTCGGGTCATGCTCGCCGTCTACGACCTGCTGCTCGGCGTCGCGTGGGGCGCGCTGCGCGTGTCCCCCGACCGCTCCGTCCCGGGAGAGCGGTGAGCACCGCCCCGGCCGCGGCGCCGCCCGGCGGCCTGCCGCTCGCCGTCGCCAAGCGCGCCGCCGAGCACCTGCTCTGGACCCGGGTGCGGGTCGGCCGCACCCTCCAGGAGCGGCGCGGCACGCCCCGCCCTCGGCCGGACGCCGTGCCCCCGACGGACGTGCTCGACAGCGTGGCCGAGTGGGAGGACGCCGTCCGGCAGTGCCGCCGGCTCGGGCTGCCGCTGCACCACGACCGGCAGAAGAACTGGGACGCCCTGGGCGCCGTCGCCACCGTGCTCGCCTCCTGCCCGCCGGACGCCGCGGTGCTCGACGCCGGCAGCGCCCGGTACTCCCCCGTGCTGCCCTGGCTGCGGCTCTACGGCCTGAGCGACCTCGTCGGCAACAACCTCGAGTTCGGCAAGGACGTGCGGCGCGACGGCGTGCTGTTCCGGTACGGCGACATCACCGCCACCGACTTCCCCGACGGCCGGTTCGACGCCGTCACGTGCATGAGCGTCATCGAGCACGGCGTGCCGCTCGAGCCGTTCCTCGCCGAGAGCGCGCGCATCATCAGGCCCGGCGGCCTGCTCGTCGTCTCGACCGACTACGACCAGGACCCGCCCGACACCACCGGCAAGGTCATGTACGGCACGCCCGTGCACATCTTCTCGCCGGACGAGATCCGGGCGCTGGTCGAGACAGCCGGTCGGCACGGGCTGCGGCTCAAGGGCGAGCTGCGCCTGGACCACTCCGAGCGGCCGGTGCACTGGCCGCGCGCCGGCCTGCGCTACACGTTCCTACGGCTGGCCTTCGACCGCGTCTGAGGCGGCGGGGCGGAGCCCCGCCGTGGTGAGCACCGCCCGGGCGTACTCCGCCCACGGGCCGGAGGTGTCGTGCCTGCTCACGCCGGCGCGCAGCCGCGCGCGGGTCTGCGGGTCGCCGAGCTGCCGCAGGGCGGACGCCAGGCCCTCGACGTCGCCGGACCGGACGACCAGGCCGTCGACGCCGTCGGTCACCTCGTCGGCCAGGGTGCCGGCGTCCGTTGCCACCGAGGGGATGCCGTGCATGGCGGCCAGCGCGACGTTGAAGCTCGCCGTGCCCGACCGGTACGGCAGGACCAGCGCGTCAGCCTTCGCGAACAGGCCCGGCACCTCGCTCTCGGCGACGTAGCCGGGACGGAGCTCCACGCGGTCAGCGATGCCGAGCTCGCGCAGCAGGGCCTCGTACTCCTCCACGCCCTGCCAGAAGTCGCCGGCGACGACCAGCCGCGCGTCCGGCACGAGGGCCAGCGCCCGCAGCAGCACGTCGAGCCCCTTGTAGGGACGGATCGTGCCGAAGAACAGCAGCTCCAGCGGGCGCGACGCGTCGACGGGACGGGTGTCCGCGCCGGCGCCGGTCGGCACGGCCGCCGGCACCGCCGCGGGGTCGCGCGGCAGCACGAGCGGTGCGACCGTCACGCGGTCGGGGTCGCCACCCAGCTCGATCGCCAGCTGCCGCTGCTCCTCGCTGTGCACGACGACGCCGTCGAAGCGGCGCAGCATCGCGCGCACGAGCACCCGGTCGAAGCGACTGGGCTCGTGCGGCAGTACGTTGTGGACGACCGCGACGGAGCGGCCGCGGCGGCCGAGCGCCCGCAGGAGGACCGTGTACGGGACGGCGTGGAACGGCGTGACGACGACGAGCACGACGGCGTCGTGGCGGCGCAGCCGGCGGCCCTGCCGGAACCAGGTGTCGGGGCGGTTCCAGGCCAGCGGGTAGATCGTCCGCGGGAACGGCGTGACCTCGGGCTCGTCGTCCGGGACGCGGGCCGTGCCCGGGTACAGGAAGCCGGGGTACTGCGCCGACCAGGAGACCAGCTCGACGCGGGCGCCGGCCTCGGCCAGCCGGTGGCAGAGCACCGTCGTGTGCTGCGCGATGCCGCCGGTGTACGGGTGCGTCGGGCCGACGACGGCGATGCTTGCCTCCGCGCCCGCCTCCGCGCCCGCGCGCGGGGCGCTCACGTGTCCCGGGACCGCACGATGAGGTCGGCGAGCAGCGCGAGTGCCCCGATCTGGAAGCCGGTCAGCATGATCAGCACCGTGGAGCCCGGCACCCGGAAGCCGAACCGGGCGACGTCGATGCCGAGCTTCACCAGGCCGAGGACGAGGATCCACAGCGCGACCGGCATGAGGACCTTGAGCGGGTTGAAGTACATGACCATGCGCAGCACCTGGAGGATGTACCGGTAGGCGTCGCGCACGAAGTGGAACTTGCTGGTGCCGGCCCGCTTCGAGTAGTGGATCGGCAGGTAGTCGACGGTGTGCTGGTTCGACAGGAACGA
>DATMJH010000169.1:0-4067 GCA_035554015.1 Mycobacteriales bacterium | reverse complement strand
CGCTCGCCCCGCTCGGCCCCGCGCTCGCGCGCCCGGCGTCCCACGGCGGCGGTCAGGGCGGCCAGGACGCACCGCTGAGCCGCAGCGCCCGCAAGCGCCGGGCGCGCGAGCGCGGGGCCGAGCGGGGCGAGCGCGGAGCTGCCACCGCCGGCGCCTCGCCCGTGGCCGACGGGTCGGCGGAGCAGGCCGGCGCGGATGCGCTCGAGCAGGTCGGAGCCCCGTCGGGGGAGCCGCCGGCGCCGGACGGCGGCCCGGCTGGCCAGCCCGACGCGGCGCCGTCGATGGTGGGAGAGGCGGCGCCGGCCGCCAGCGCGCCCTCGGAGGCACCGCCGGCCGAGACCCCGCCGGTCGAGGCATCGCCGGTCGAGCCCCCGCCGGCCGAGGTGTCGACCGCCGCGGACGCCCCGCCGGCCGAGGCCGCCGGCGGCCTGGTCGACGGCCCGCGCAGCGACACGGCGCCCTCGGGCGTGACGCTGACGCCCGACCCGGTCTCGCCCACGGCGGGCGGCCCGGAGAGCGACACGCAGGGCTGATCGCACGAACGGGGGAATCCGCGGGCCCGGGATGGGGTTCACTAGCGGTGCCGACCCGCATCAAGGCCCCCGGTCCCAACCTTGTCGCTACGAGCGACGCACCGCCGTGAGGCGACCTGGCGGGAAGGCAGCAGGGCAGCCGTCTCGGGAGACCGGGGCGGCTGGCCTGTGTCCGGGGGCCGGACCGCGCTGTACGGGCCCCGCAGAGGCCGCCGGTGCGGCAGGATGGTGAGGCCCGCGCGTCGCGCCTCCGACCTGCCGCACCTCGCCCGTCCCGCGCAGCCGCCCCCGTGCCGCACCGGAAGAGAGACCGTGACCGACGCCCGCCCGCCCCGCTGCCGCCCGGTCCCGCCGGCGGTCGCGGAGCGCATGCACGCCGTCGACCCCGACGGCTCGGAGGCGGTCCTGCTGCACCGGCTCGAGGTGGCGCTGGCCGCCCTGCCCGAGGACGAGCGGCGCGCCGTCGTCGCAGCGCACGGCTACGACGAGGGCGCCGTCGGCGCCGCCGTCGAGACGGGTCACTCGACGGCCGACGCCGAGGCGCTCACCCGCAGCGCTCTCCAGCTGCTGCGTGCGGCGATGGAGCGGCAGGCGCCGTGACCGAGCCGCCGCCGCGGTCCGTCACCTGCGCGGTGTGCGGGCGGTCGGAGCAGGGGCTGCCGGCCACCTGGTCGTCGCAGACCTCGGAGCGCGGCACAAGCTGGCTGTGCGAGCGGTGCACGCGCGAGAACCTGCGCTCCATCGAGGGCCGCCTCGACGAGGCGTGGTGGTGACCGGCGAGGAAGTCTTCGTGATCAGGGTGCAGTCAGCGCTCGGGGGCGCGGCACCGTTCGCACCGTGATCACGCCGACGGCGTGCTCCACCGGTGATCAGGGTGCAGCCGCCGCGCTCCGCCCAGGCAGGGTCCGCACCATGATCACCCGCGAGGTCCCCTCAGCTGGCGAAGCCCGGCATCCACCGCTCCATCTCCTCGCGGTACGGCGCCTCGCCCGACAGCTGCGACAGCACGGCGATGGTGCCCAGCACGACGCGGTGGATGAGCATGTACGACGGCGGCAGGTTCAGCTTGCGCCCCAGCTGCGCGGCGGGTGACCGCGGGTCGGCCATCCGCGCGGCCTGCGTGCGCAGCCAGGGCCGGGTGAAGCGGAACCGGTCGGCCCGCACCGGCTCCAGGATGGGCTGCAGGTAGTCGAGCACCGCCTCGGCGTCGAGCTCGACGCCGGGGCGCACGAAGCCCTCGTCACGCAGCCCGGCGAGCACGGCCTGCGCGTCGCCGTCGAGCGCGAGCCGCGCCAGCCGGCCGATCGGCTCGGGTGCGCCGTCGGGCAGCCGGTTCACCGCACCGAAGTCGATGACGCCGAGCCGGCCGTCCGGCAGCAGCCGGAAGTTGCCGGGGTGCGGGTCGGCGTGCAGCAGCCCCGCCAGCACCGGGCCGGAGAACAGGAACCGCGCGAGCAGCTGCGACGCGCGGTCGCGCTGCTCGGCGGAGCCGCTCGAGATGACCTTCGACAGCGGCGTGCCCTCGATCCACTCGCCGACGAGCACCCGGTCGGCGCCCGCCACGACCCGCGGGACCCGGATGTCGGGGTCGCCGTCGTAGGCCTCGGCGAAGCCGCCCTGCGCCTCGGCCTCCAGCCGGTAGTCGAGCTCTTCGGCGATGCGCTCCTGGACCTCGGCGAGCAGCGGTTTGAGCTCGAGGCCCGGCGCGAGCGGCCCCATCACGCGGGCGAGCCTGGCCAGCTGCCGGAAGTCGCCGAGCAGCGCCTCCGCCGCGCCCGGGTACTGGATCTTGACGGCGACCTCGCGCCCGTCCGCCCACACCGCCCGGTGCACCTGGCCGATCGAGGCGGCCGCCGCCGGCCGGTCGTCGAAGGACCGGAACCGCTCGCGCCAGTCGGCGCCGAGCTGCTCGGCGAGCACGGCGTGGACGGTCGCGGCCGGCAGTGGCGGGGCGGCCTCCTGCAGGCTGGTCAGCGCCGCGCGGTACGGGGCGGTGAGCTCCTCCGGGAGCGCCGCCTCGAAGATCGACAGCGCCTGGCCGACCTTCATGGCCCCGCCCTTGAGCTGCCCCAGCACCGAGAACAGCTGCTCGGCGGTGCGGGCCTGCAGCTCGGCCGCCACCACCTCGGCCGGGTGGCCGCCGATGCGCCGGCCGAGCCCCCACGTGGCGCGCCCGGCGACGCCGAGCGGCAGCGCGGCCAGCTTCGCCGACCTCGTCACCGCACGGCGCGGGATGTCGCTCACCGCACGAGTGTCCTACGGGGCGACGTCGCGCGCTGACCGCCGTCCGGGCGGCGTGTCCGGGGCTCCGCCACGCTTCACCCGGCCAGGCGCACGCAGCCGCAGTCGGGGTGCGGCTGCCAGGACCGGCGCCGCCACCGCCAGTCGGGTGGGCGCAGCTCCAGCGTGCCGTCGAGCGCGGCCGGCGCCGGCCAGCCGTCCACGACTGCCAGCACCTGCGCCGCCGCCTGCGCGGCGACGGCCACGGCGAGCACGCCGCTGCCGACCGCCTCCGCGGGGGCGCTCAGCTGCGTGGCGAGGGCAGGCCAGTCCGGGTCGAGGTCGCTGCGGGTCAGCTCGAGGCAGTGCAGGCAGGCCGACGCGCCGGGGACGACGAGCGGTCCGACGACGCCGGTGCCGTCACGCACCTCCGCGAGCAGGTGCGCGCCGCCGACGGCGCCGGCGTCCGTCGTGCCCGTCACGCCGTCGGGCGGCGCCAGCACGACGAAGCCGGCCGGGCCGGGTGAGATGTCCAGCGACGGCGCCAGCTCGCGCAGCCGCCCCCGGATCGCGTCGCCCCGGGGCCGGCCGAGGTCGGCGAGCAGCAGCCCGCCGGGGCCGGTGTCGACCGGTCGGGCCAGGCCGGCGTCGTCGACGTCGACCGCGCCGAGCCCGCTCGCCGCCAGCAGCGCGGCCAGCGGCGCGCCGACCCGGCCGGCGCCGACGACGCGCACCCGCGCGCCGCGGCGCCGCTGGAGCGCCGAGCCCGTCGCGTCACCGCGGCCCAGCCGCAGGTCGGCGACGTCGGCGGCGAGCCGGTCGCGCTCAGCGCGGGGAAGCCGGTCCAGGCCGGTCGGAGCGGCGGCGTCGGAGAGCAGACCGGCCTCGTCGAGCAGCGACAGCAGCCCGCTCGTGCGGTCGGGCGGGCAGCCGAGCACGCTGGCCTCGCGGACCACCTGCGCGGCGTCCCGGGTGCCGTCGAGCAGGGCCAGCGCCGCCCTGGTGGCCGGGTCGACGCCGACGAGCACCGCTGCCGGACCCGGGGGGCGACCCAGCTGGAGCGTCTCGCGGTCGCGCCAGAGCCGGCGCAGGGCGGGGAGCAGGACGGGTCGCACGCGGGCCTCCAGGGCGCGCGCCCCGGCGGGTCGGGGCGGTTGCGGGGAGGGTGGCACCGCGGCGGCCGGCGCGTCGTCCGCCGTCCACACCCCTCCCGCTCTCCGGCGATCTTCGTCTTGTTCACGCGACACGCCGGCTGGGGCGTGCACAAGACGAAGATCGGCGCGGGGAGGGGGGCGACAGTCGGCGATCCTGTCT
>DATMJH010000168.1:0-9289 GCA_035554015.1 Mycobacteriales bacterium | reverse complement strand
CCCCCAGCACGAGCAGCGTCGCCGACCCCGCCGCTGCGCCGACGGCCGCGACGAGCAGAGCGACGGCGGTCGTGCCGGCCGACACCGCGAGCGCCCGGCCGGCGCCGATCCGCGTCAGCAACGGCCCGGCCACCCGGGGCGCGAGCAGCCCGGTGGCGGCGCTAGGCAGCAGCGCCACGCCCACCATGAGCGGGCTCCAGCCGCGGCCGATGAGGACGGCCGGCACCGCGATGAGCGTGGCGAACCAGGCGGCCGGCACCGAAGCGGCTGCGAGCGAGCTGCGCAGCACGGTGCCGTTCGTGACGACCACCCGTGGCAGGAAGCCCTCCGGGTGCCGACGGACGTGGCGGACGACGGCGGGCACGCCGGCCGCGAGCAGCGCCGCGCCGGCTCCGGCGACGGCGACACCCGTGGACGGCGACTGGAGCAGCAGGACCAGCCCCGCGGCCGTGGCGGCGACCAGCCCTGCCCCGACGACGTCGAGGCGGGCGCCCGAGCCGCCGGTCGGTACCGCCCGCCACAGCGGCGGGACGGCCAGCACCGCCACGACCGGCAGAGCCACCGCGGCCCGCCAGCCGAACAGGTCGGTGACCACGCCTCCCAGCAGCGGCCCCAGACACGAGACCGCCGCGGCGACACCGGCCACCCGGCCGAGCGCCCGGCTGCGGACCGCGCCCTCGCACCGCGCGCTGATGATGGCCGTGCCGAGCACCGCGACGGATGCCGCACCGGCGCCCTGCACGATCCGCGCGCCCAGCAGCACCGGGTACGTCGGCGCGAGCGCACCGACCGTGGCACCCGCCGTCATGAGCACGACACCGACGGCGAGCGGCGCCCGGACGCCGACGAGGTCGGCCACCCGGCCGTACACGGACGTGCCGACGGCGAGCATCAGCGCGTACAGGCTGATGACCCACGCGGCGCCACCGGTCGACAGCGCGAAGTCCTCGGCGAGCACCGGCAGGGCGATGGCGACGGCCGCGCTGCCCATGCTCGCGAGCCCGAACAGCAGCCCGACCAGCGCGGCGACGCGTCCCGCCGACGGCTGCCGGTCGTCGTCCGCCTCCCTGGTCACCCTCCCGGCAACCAGGGCATCCGTGCCGCTGTTCCGGCGCTACAGGAACTCGAGCCGGACGTCGTCGGTGGTGGGGTGCGACTGGCAGGTGAGGACGATGCCGGCGTCGAGCTCGTCGGGCTCCAGCGCGTAGTTCACGTCCATCTCGACGGCGCCCTGCACGCACCGGGCACGGCAGGTGCCGCACACGCCGCCCTTGCAGGCGTACGGCGCGTCGGCGCGGGCCGCGAGCACCGCGTCGAGCACGCTGCCGCCGTCCTTCTCGACCGGCACGGTGGTGGTGCGGCCGTGCAGCAGCACCGTGACCGTCGCCACGCCGGCGGCACCGGGTGCGTGCCGGCGCTCGCGGACCGGCGGCGGGTCGGCGTGGAACAGCTCGATGTGCACCCGGGCCGGGTCGACGCCCTCGTCGAGCAGCGTCCGGCGGCCCTCGGTGACCATCCCGAACGGCCCGCACAGGTACCACTCGTCGACGCTCGCGGGCGGCACGAGCGTGCCGAGCAGCCGGCGCAGGCGGTCGGGATCGAGCCGGCCCGAGAGCAGTTCCGACTCCTGCTCCTCGCGCGAGAGCACGTGCAGCACCTGCAGCCGCTCGGGGTAGCGGTCCTTCAGGTCGGCGAGCTCGTCGAGGAACATGACGTCGCTGCTGGTGCGGTTGCCGTACAGCAGCACGACCTCGCTGGCCGGCTCCACGTCCAGGACGGTCCAGGCGATCGACAGCACCGGGGTGATGCCGCTGCCGGCCGCGATGAGGCCGTACCGCTTGGCCTTCGCCGGGTCCACGGTCGGCCCGAAGCGACCCGCCGGTGGCAGCACCTCCAGCTCGTCGCCCGGCCGCAGGCCCTCGAGCGCCCACGTCGAGAACGCGCCGCCCTCCATGAGCTTGACGGCGACCCGCAGCGGGCCGCCCGCGGCGCTGCTGCAGACCGAGTACGTGCGGCGCAGGTCGACGCCGTCGACGACGCGCCGCAGGGTCAGGTGCTGCCCGGCGCGGAAGCGGAACCGGTCGGCGAGCTCGTCCGGCACGTCGAAGGTCACGGCGACGGCGTCCCGCGTCAGCCGGTCGACCTGCGCCACCCGCAGCCGGCAGAAGCCGGCCTCGGCGCCGACGTCGGGCGCCGACGTGGTCGTGCTCATCAGTGCGCCTTGAAGTGGTCGAACGGCTCGCGACAGGTGCGGCAGCGCCACATCGACTTGCACGACGTCGAGGCGAAGCGGGTGAGCTCCTCGGTGTCGGCCGAGCCGCACTGCGGGCAGGCGACCGCCGGACGCCGGCCGAGCGGCACCAGCACCGGGCCGGCGTCCCTGCGGCCGGGCGGCGCGATGCCGAACTCCCGGAGCTTGCGCCGGCCGTCGTCGGTCATCCAGTCCGTCGTCCACGCCGGCGACAGCACCGTGCGCACCTCGACGTCGGTGAAGCCCGCGCGCCGCAGCGCCGTCTCGACGTCGGCGCGGATCTCGTCCATGGCCGGGCAGCCTGAGTAGGTCGGCGTCACGGTGACGACGACGCGGTCGCCGTCGGCCGCCCGCTCGACCGAGACGTCCCGCAGCACGCCGAGATCCTCGATGGTGAGCACGGGGATCTCCGGATCGGTGACCTGCGCGAGCACGCGGCGCGCGTCGGCGGCGGTGCGGGCGGTGGGCACCGTCACCACCGCGCGCCCGGGTGCGAGCGGTGCAGGTGCTGCATCTCGGCGAGCAGGTAGCCCAGCGCCTCGGTGTGCCGGCCGCGACGTCCGCCGGTCGGCCGCCACGACGTCTCGGGCACGGTCAGCGTCGCCTCGGCCAGCGCGTCGTCGACGGTGGCGCGCCACCGCGGCTCGATCGCCGCGGGGTCGGCGGCGACCCCCCGCTCGACGAGCCGCTGCAGCACGCCGTCGGTCTCGAACAGCTCACAGGTGTAGGGCCAGACGTCGTCGAGCCCCTGCTGCACGCGGCGGTGCGACTCCTCGGTGCCGTCGCCCAGCCGCACGACCCAGCTGCGCGCGTGGTCGAGGTGGTACTCGACCTCCTTGACCGCCTTGCCGGCGATGCCGGCGAGGTCGGCGTCGGTGGAGCTGGTGAGCGCCTGCCACAGCGGGAGCGAGTAGGCCGCGACGAGCAGCTGGCGCGCCATCGTGCGGCCGAAGTCGCCGTTCTCCAGCTCAACGATCTGGGCGTTGAGGAAGTCGGTCTCCTCCCGCAGCATGGCCAGGTCGTCCTCGCTGCGGCCTTGCCCCTCCCGGTCGCCCGCGAGCGTGAGCAGGTTGCGCGCCTGGCCGAGCAGGTCGAGCGCGACGTTCATCAGCGCGACGTCCTCCTCGAGCTGCGGCGAGCGCGCCGACCACTCGGCGAGACGCTGCGACAGCACGAGCGCGTCGTCGCCGAGCCGCAGGCAGTACGTGGCGACGTCGGCGTCGACGATGCCGCCGACCACGGCGTCGGTCTCTGCGGCGCTCAGAGGTTCTTCACCCCTTCCGGGACCTCGTAGAAGGTCGGGTGCCGGTAGGGCTTGTCGCCGGCCGGGTCGAAGAACGCGTCCTTCTCGTCCGGGCTGCTCGCGACGACGTCGGAGGCCCTGACCACCCAGATCGAGACGCCCTCCTGGCGCCGGGTGTAGAGGTCGCGCGCGTTGCGCAGCGCCATGTGCGCGTCCGGCGCGTGCAGGCTGCCGACGTGCGTGTGCGACAGCCCGCGGCGGCTGCGCACGAACACCTCCCAGAGCGGCTGTGAGCCAGCCCGCCCGCCCCCGTCTGCGGGGACGCCGCTCGTCGGGACGGCGCCGTGGCCGCCCTCGGCGCGGAACTCGCTCACGCCGCGTCCCTGCGCGCGGCGGACCTGGCGGCGTACGCGGCCGCGGCCTCGCGTACCCACGCGCCGTCCTCGTGCGCCTGCACCCGGCGCTGCAGCCGCTGCCGGTTGCACGGCCCGTCGCCGCGCATGACGGTGAAGAACTCGTCCCAGTCGATCTCGCCGAACACGTAGTGCCCGGACTCCTCGTCCCACCGCAGGTCGGGGTCGGGCACCGTGAGGCCGAGGAACTCCGCCTGCGGGACGGTGCTGTCGACGAAGCGCTGCCGCAGCTCGTCGTTGCTGAACCGCTTGATGCCCCACCGCATCGACTGCGCGCTGTTCGGCGAGGCGTCGTCGTTCGGACCGAACATCATCAGCGACGGCCACCACCAGCGGTCGAGCGCGTCCTGCGCCATGCGCCGCTGCGCCGGGGTGCCGTTCGCGAGCACGGTCATCGCCTCGAAGCCCTGCCGCTGGTGGAAGCTCTCCTCCTTGCAGACGCGGATCATCGCCCGGGCGTACGGACCGTAGGAGCAGCGCGTCAGCGGCACCTGGTTCATGATCGCCGCGCCGTCCACGAGCCAGCCGATGGCCGCGACGTCGGCCCACGTGACGGTCGGGTAGTTGAAGATCGTGGAGTACTTCTGCCGGCCGGTGTGCAGCAGGTCGAGCAGCTCGTCGCGGTCGGCGCCGAGCGTCTCGGCGGCGCTGTAGAGGTAGAGCCCGTGCCCGGCCTCGTCCTGCACCTTCGCGAGCAGGATGGCCTTGCGGCGCAGCGACGGCGCCCGCGTGATCCAGTTGCCCTCCGGCTGCATGCCGATGATCTCGCTGTGCGCGTGCTGCGCCATCTGCCGGACGAGGGTCTTGCGGTATCCCTCGGGCATCCAGTCGCGCGGCTCGATGCGGTCGTCGGCGTCGATGCGCGCCTGGAACTCCTGCTCCAGTGCCGTCTCGTCGAGCACGTCGCCTCCCGCATTTCCCGACCGATCGTTCAGTATTCTCCGGGACCGCGTCCTCGCTGTCAACCGCCCGCGCGGCCCCCGGCCCGCTCGCCCCGCCCACCGTGATCAACAAGCGCTTGCCGTCGACGCGCCCCTGGAGTGTCGACGGCAAGCCCTTGTTGATCACCCGTTGGCGCGGTCGGCGGTTCGTGCCCGTCCACGCACTAGCCTCCGGCGGATGACGGAGCGGACGGCGCCGGCCCGGCGCGGCCGCGGGCGACCGGCTCGCTACTCACTCGCCGAGCTGCTCGACGTCGTCGTCGCGGAGTTCAACGCGCGCGGCTACGACGCCACGAGCATGGAGGACATCGCCCGCGCCACGGGGATGACGAAGTCGTCGGTGTACCACCACGTCGCCGGCAAGGAGGCGCTGCTGCGGCTGGCCGTCTCGCGTGCGCTCGACGCGCTGTTCGCCGTGCTCGACGAACCGGGCAGCACCTCGGGCGACGCCGTCGATAGGCTCGAGCACGTCGTGCGCCGCAGCGTTCACGTGCTGGCCGACGAGTTGCCGTACGTGACGCTGCTGCTGCGCGTGCGGGGCAACACGGCCACCGAGCGGGAGGCGCTCGAGCGGCGGCGCGAGTTCGACCGCCGGCTGGCCGGGCTGGTGCAGGACGCGATCGACGCCGGCCAGGTGCGCGCCGACGTCGATCCGCGGCTGGTGACCCGGCTGCTGTTCGGCACCGTCAACAGCCTCGCCGAGTGGTACCGGCCCGGCGTCGGACACGGGGCCGACGAGGTCGCCGACGCGCTCGTGACCATGACCTTCGGCGGCCTGCGCCGCCGGCACTGACGCCCGTCCGTCTCCCGAGAGGCAGAGCATGCTCGAGCACTACGTCGCAGGCCGCTGGACCCGTCCCGACGACGACGGGCTGCCGCTCGTCGACGCCGCCACCGGCGAGCAGGTCGCGAGGCTGTCGACGGCGCCGGTCCCGATGGCGGACGCACTCGCCCACGCGCGAGGCACCGGCGGCCCGGCGGTCCGCGAGCTGACCTTCCACGAGCGCGCGGCCGTCATCAAGGCGCTCGCGCTGCACCTCATGGAGCGCAAGGACGAGCTGTACGAGATCTCCTACGCCACCGGCGCCACGAGGCGCGACACCGCCATCGACGTCGACGGCGGATTCGGCACCATGCTCGGCATCGCCAGCCGGGCGCGTCGCGAGATGCCGGCCGGGCACGTGCACGTCGACGGCGCCGTCGAGCAGCTCGGGAAGACGGGCACCTTTCTCGGCCGGCACGTCATGACGCCCATGCGTGGCGCCGCGGTGCAGGTGAACGCCTACAACTTCCCGGTGTGGGGGATGCTCGAGAAGCTCGCCCCGGCGTTCATCGCCGGCATGCCGAGCATCGTCAAGCCGGCGCCGCAGACGGCGTACGTCACCGAGCTGTGCGTTCGGCAGATCGTCGAGTCGGGGCTGCTGCCCGAGGGCTCGCTGCAGCTGCTCGTCGGCGACCCGGAGGGGATGCTCGACGGCCTCGACGGCCAGGATCTGCTCGCCTTCACTGGTTCCGCCGCGACCGCACGGACGCTGCGCGCGCACCCCGCTGTCGTCGGCAACGCCGTCCGCTTCACCGCCGAGGCCGACTCGCTCAACGCCTGCGTGCTCGGGCCGGAGGCCGCGCCGGGCAGCGAGGAGTTCGACCTGTTCGTGCGCGAGGTCGCCAGGGAGATGACCGCCAAGGCGGGCCAGAAGTGCACGGCCATCCGGCGCGCGTTCGTCCCGCGTCAGCGGCTGCCCGAGGTCGCGGAGGCGCTGCGCGACAGGCTGTCCGGCGTCACCGTCGGCGACCCGCGCGACCCGTCCACCCGCATGGGCGCGCTGGTCACGACGCAGCAGCGCGACGCCGTGCGCGACGCGGTCCAGCGGCTGGCCGCCGGCGGCCGGCTCGTCGTGGGCGACCCCGACAGGCGGTTCGACCGCGGCGCGTTCCTGCCACCGCTGCTGGTCGCGCACGACGACGCGACGGCGCCGGCACCGCACGACGTCGAGGCCTTCGGGCCGGTGAGCACGCTGCTCCCGTACGACGACGCCGCGCAGGTCGTCGACCTGCTGGCCCTCGGCCAGGGCAGCCTCGTGGGCTCGGTGGTGAGCGCGGACGGCGAGTTCGTGCGCCGGGTCGTCACCGGCGCGGCGGCGCACCACGGCCGCATCCTCGTCCTCGACCGGTCCGACGCCGCCGAGTCCACCGGCCACGGGTCCCCGCTCCCCCACCTGGTGCACGGCGGTCCCGGCCGGGCCGGCGGCGGGGAGGAGCTCGGCGGCGTCCGCGGCATCACGCACTTCATGCAGCGCACCGCGGTGCAGGGCACACCGGACGTGCTCACGGCGGTCACCGGCGTCTACACCCGCGGCGCGGCGCGGCTGGACGACGGCGTCCACCCGTTCCGCAAGACGATGGCCGAGCTGCGCATCGGAGACAGCGTCGTCACGCGGGAGCGCGAGGTCACCCGCGAGGACGTCGACCACTTCGCGCAGTTCACCGGCGACACGTTCTACGCGCACACCGACGAGCAGGCCGCAGCAGCGAACCCGCTGTTCGGCGGCATCGTCGCGCACGGCTACCTCGTGCTGTCGCTCGCCGCTGGACTCTTCGTCGACCCGGCACCGGGACCGGTGCTCGCGAACACCGGGCTCGACCGGCTGCGCTTCACCAAGCCCGTGAAGCCGGGCGACCGGATCCGGGTCGTGCTCACCTGCATGGCGAAGACGCCGCGCACGCCCGACCAGGGCGAGGTTCGCTGGGACGTGCAGGTGATCGACCAGCAGGACGACGTCGTCGCGACCTACGAGCTGCTGACGATGGTGCGCGCGCGGTAGCGCGTCATCCCATGCTCGTCGGCGAGGAGGTCGCCGGCAGCACCGTCCCGTGCACCTCGCCGAGCAGGACGCACGTCCCGTCGGGTGCCGACGTCGTCGCCCGGACGGTCACCTCGTCGCCGTCGAGCAGCCACGTGCGGGCGGAGCCGTCGGCGAGCTCGATCGGCTCCGTGCCGTTGCGCGTCATCTCGAGCAGGCAGCCGAGATCCGCGGGCGCCGCACCGCTGCTCACCGTGCCGGAGGCGAACAGGTCACCGGTGCGCAGCGACGCGCCGTTGACGGTCAGGTGCGCCAGCTGCTGGGCGCCCGTCCAGTACATCGACCGGAACTCGGGGTGCGAGACGTGCTGGCCGTTCACCAGCACCTCGAGCGCGACGTCGAGCCCCCACGGGTAGTCGGTGTCGTCGAGGTAGCCGGCAACCACGACGTCGCGCTCGGGCGCAGCCACCCGGACGTGCTCGAGCGCCGCGAGCGGCACGATCCACGGCGACACCGAGGTGGCGAACGACTTGCCGAGGAAGGGGCCGAGCGGCACGGTCTCGAACGCCTGCACGTCACGCGCCGACCAGTCGTTGACGACGCAGACGCCGAGCACGTGGTCGGCGAAGGCGCTGACCGGCACCGAGCTGCCGAGCGGCGTGGAGACGCCGACGACGAACCCGATCTCGGCCTCGAGGTCCAGCCGCTGCGAGGGCCCGAACACCACCTCACCGTCGGTGCGCCGCAGCCCACGCGGCCGCCGCACCGGCGTGCCGGAGACCACGACGGTGCCGGCACGCCCGTGGTAGCCGATGGGCAGGTGCTTCCACGCCGCAGGCAGCGGGTCGCCGTCGGGGCGGAACAGTCGCCCGACGTTGGTCGCGTGGTGCTCGCTGGCGTAGAAGTCGACGTAGTCGGCGACCGCGAACGGCAGGTGCAGGGCCACGTCGGCGAGCGGGACGAGCTCGGCGAACGGCGCGCGTTCGAGCAGGGCGGCCCGCACGTCGTCCCAGACCGGTCGGCCCGCGGCCAGGAAGGCGTCGAGCTCGCCGCCGGCGAACAGGTGGGCGTGCCGCGGCACGAGCCGCGGAGCAGCCGCGGTGAGGTCGAGGACGCCGTTCTCGACGGCGACGCCGACGCGCCTCGGCCCGTCGCCGACCGAGAAGCTCCCGTACGGCAGGAGATGCGTGCCGAACGACGTCACCGGCGTCCACCGCTCCAGCTCCAGGCGTACACGCCGTCGTCCGCGGCGGTGCCGCCCTCGCCGAGCTCGAGCGGCCGGAAGGTGTCGACCATGACGGCGAGCTCGTCGAAGAACTCGGCACCGAGGCTGCGCTCCACGGCACCGGGCTGCGGGCCGTGCGAGTGGCCGCCCGGGTGCAGGCTGATCGACCCCTGCCCGATGCCGCTGCCCTTGCGCGCCTCGTAGTCGCCGCCGCAGTAGAACATCACCTCGTCGCTGTCGACGTTCGAGTGGTAGTAGGGCACCGGCACGGCCAGCGGGTGGTAGTCGACCTTGCGGGGCACGAAGTTGCACACCACGAAGTTGTGCGCCTCGAACACCTGGTGCACCGGTGGCGGCTGGTGCACCCTGCCCGTGATCGGCTCGAAGTCGCGGACGTTGAAGGCGTACGGGTAGA